>JAYTYG010000108.1:0-3406 GCA_043742585.1 Spartobacteria bacterium | reverse complement strand
TCTGGGACTGGCCAGTCGCTCTAAACTCTCGAACCACCCTAATAAAGGAGCCGCTTTTCCTTTAGCAGATGGGCTGCTGAAATCACTCCTGTCCAGCTAACGTCCGTCCTCCGCTCCTTTTCCCGCCGCCTCCAATTTTGATGAAAATCCCCGCTCTCATTGCCATTTTTGCCACGTTCAGCTTAGGGGCAGTGGCCTCGGCTGAAAACGACCAACCACCCACAGGTTTTAAAACGCTTTTTAACGGCACTGACCTCACGGGTTGGCGCGGAGGCGACACGTTCGATCACCGCGCCCTGCTTGCCATGCCCGAGGCGGAGCGCGCTGCCAAACTCAGCGAGTGGACCGAGGACATGCGCAAACATTGGTCAGTCCAAGCCTCTGAACTGCGCAATGACGGCCACGGCAAATTCTGCACCACCGAGAAAGAATACGGCGATATCGAGTTGCTCGTGGACTACAACATGGCGCCAAATGGCGACTCCGGCGTCTACCTTCGCAATGTGCCGCAGGTCCAAATCTGGGATCCCACCGAGCCGGATGGCCGCAAGCTAGGTCGGGCAAAAGGCAGCGGCGGCTTATGGAATAACTCGCCGGGGGCACCGGGCAAAGATCCGCTGGTGCTGGCGGACAGACCTGCCGGGGAATGGAACCACCTCCGGATCCTGCTGATCGGGGCGCGCGTCAGCGTATGGCTCAACGACAAAGCCGTCGTCGACCACGCCCTGCTCGAAAACGTTTACGACCGTAAACTCCCCATCCCCGCGCGCGGCCCGATCTGCCTGCAAACCCACGGCGCCCCCATCCAATGGCGCAATATTTTCATCCGCGAAATCGGCAGTGAAGAGGCCAATCAAGTGCTCGCCAGCAAAGGCGCGCAAAACTTTCAATCCATCTGGAACGGCAAAGATTTCAGCGGTTGGGCCGGGGAAGTGGACAATTATGAAATCGTCGACGGCGCGATCCGCTGCCGAAGAGGCCAAGGCGGCGCCGTCTATCAATCCAAAGAATACACCGACTTCGCGGCCCGCGTGGAATTCAAGCTGCCGCCTGGCGGCAACAACGGGCTGGCCATCCGCTACCCCGGCACTGGCGACACCGCTTATGTGGGGATGTGCGAGTGCCAGGTCTTGGACGACAATTACGAAATGGTCACCGGCAACACAATCGACCCCCGCCAGGCCCACGGCTCCGCTTACGGCATGGTGGCCGCCGCGCGCGGCTATCAGCATCCCATCGGCGAATGGAATTTTGAGGAAGTCACCGTGCGCGGCTCGACGATCAAGGTGGAGCTCAATGGCACCGTGATTCTCGACGCCGATTTAGCCCATGTCACAGACTTTGCCGGAGGCCACGCGCATCCCGGCAAAGACCGCCCAAGCGGCTTCTTCGGCTTTGCCGGACACGATGACCCGGTGATGTTCCGCAACGTGTCGATCCAAGTTTTGAGTGAGAGCAAAAAGTAGAATTTTCCAAATGAGCAAAAATTATAAAGTCGGCGTGATCGGTTACGGATGGGCAGCCGCAGCCCACATCGCAGCGATCAATTCCAGCGGTCTGGCGCAGGTCACCGCAGTGTGTTCCACCCGGCCCTTGGACCCAGCGGAACTCAGCACGCGCCACGGCTCGCCCATCCGCGTCTACAACGACCTGGAGTCCATGCTCGCCGATCCGGAGATCGATGTCGTGGATATCACCAGCTATCCCAATGAACACGCCGCCCATTTCATTGCCGCCGCACGCCATGGCAAACATGTGATCCTCGAAAAGCCCATGGCCATAGAATGGCAGGATCTGCTCGCCATGAAACGCGCTGCGGAATCCAACGACATCAAATGTTGCGTGTGTTACGAGTGCCGCTATTCCTCCCAGTTTTTAGCCACCAAATCCGTGATCGACGCAGGCCTCATCGGCTCGGTCCATTACGGCGAAGTGGATTATTACCACGGGATCGGGCCTTGGTATGGGCAATACCGATGGAACACCAAGCGCTCGATGGGCGGCAGCGCATTGCTCACCGCCGGCGGTCACGCGTTGGACGCCTTGCTGCTGTGCATGGACAGCCCGGTCGAGGAAGTCACCACCTACGGGACCCAAAGCAAGCACCCCATTTTCACCGCATACGAATATCAAACAAGCACCACCTCGTTGCTGCGTTTTGAAAATGGCGCTGTGGGCAAGTGCGCAGCCATCGTGGACTGCTTTCAGCCTTATTATTTCCACACCCACCTGGTGGGCAGCGAAGGCAGCATCCTGGACCAGAAATTTCACAGCCAAAAACTCAACGGCCTGAACAAAAACGCCTGGTCGGAGCTGAGTCTCAAATTGCTCGATAGCGGGGACGTCAACGACCATCCATATCGCACCCAATTCCAGGCCTTCTTCAAGGCGCTCGATGCCGGCGTGCATATGCCCATGAGTAGTTTTGCTGACGGCTTCTATTCCCAATTGGTCATGGCCGCCGCTGACCGCTCCGCGCAGGAACGGCGCGCGGTGAAGGTGGCAGAGATTGGCGCCGCCTAAATGATTTAGCACCGACAAACATCGACCGTCACTTCCATCCTCAACGCCCTGCATTCACGCCCCCATCAACCCTGCCGATTCCTCTATGCAAAACCCATTTGACCATCGCCTGTCACGCCGCTCATTTCTTGGTCGATCTGCCGTTGCCGGCACCGCGCTCCTGGGGGGATTCCCCATGATCAGCAGCGGCGCCACTAACGATAAGGTATTGAAAGTCGCGCTCGTGGGGTGTGGCAACCGCGGGAGCGGAGCTGCGGAAGAGGCGCTCAAAGCAGACAAAAACGTGATCCTGACGGCGATGGGGGACGTCTTTGAGGACCATCTCAAAGTAGCCCACCAAAATCTCACCGCGCTCGTGCCTGAGCAAATGAAGGTGGATCCGGCACAGCGTTTTGTTGGTTTGGATGCCATCGACAAAGTGCTCGCCACGGATGTGGATGTGGTGCTCCTCACCACGCCTCCCGGCTTTCGCCCTGAGCATTATGAAAAGTCGGTCGCAGCCGGCAAACACGTTTTTTGCGAGAAACCAATCGCCACGGATGCCGTAGGCGTGCGCCGGTTTATGGCAGCCGCGGCTGAGTCCAAGAAAAAAGGATTGGGCTGCCAATCGGGTTTCTGCTGGCGCTCACATTATGCGGAACGCGAGAGTTACAAGCACATCGAGGACGGGATGATCGGCGACGTGCGGGCAGCTTACGGCACTTACCTGTCCGGGTCCGCTTGGGTCAAGGAGCGCAAACCGGAATGGAGCGACTTGGAATATCAGTTGCGCAACTGGATGTATTTCACCTGGCTGGCGGGCGATCATCTTGTCGAACAGGCCGTTCACACCGTAGACAAAATGTGTTGGGCCTTTGGCGATGCAACGCCCCTCAGCGCCACC
>JAYTYG010000107.1:0-4610 GCA_043742585.1 Spartobacteria bacterium | reverse complement strand
GCTGAGCCGCCTATCGCGGCGCAGACGCGCGAGACCCCGCGCCCGGAAGCCATGCCACCGCCGCTGCCTGTGTCTGTCCCCACAGTGTCCTGGCCCCCCACGGTGTCTGTCCCCCGGCCCCCCGAACCCCGGCCCGCAGAGTTGTCTGTCCCCAATCCTGAACCTGGCGTTCAGCGGTCGGTCCCTCCGGCGGCGTCACGGCCTGCGATCCCGCGGCCCTCGATCAATTGGGAACAATTCCTTGGCGCGAAACTCTTTGCCTGGATCGGTGGCCTGGCTCTGTTTCTGGGACTCGCGTTTTTCCTCAAATACGCGCTCGATGCGGGCTGGATTCCTTACGTGGTCAGGGTCGCCACTGGGTTCGTCGTCGGGGTCGGACTGTTGATCGGGGGCGAGCGGCTGAAGCAAAAAGCGGTGAAGGTGACCGCTCACACGCTTTGCGCGACGGGTGTCCTGGTGTTATACGCCTGCACATTTGCCTGCCGGGTATCGTATCAAGATCAACCGGCGCTATTGGGAGGTTTTCCCGCGTTGTTGCTGATGACTTTGATTACCGCCGTGGCCTTTGCCCTGGCGGTGCGCCTCGACGCCCAGGTGGTCGCCGTGCTCGGAATTTTGGGCGGCTTCTTCACCCCGCTGCTGCTCTCCACCGGGCAGGATAATCCCGGGGGATTATTCGGCTACATCGCCTTGATCGACATCGGTTTACTTGCCGTCGTCCTATACCGGCGCTGGAATTATCTCATCCCTCTGGGCGCCCTCGGGACAGTGATCATGGAGATCGGGTGGACGGGCAAATTCTTCGAGGCGAACTCCTATTTTTTACCTGGTAAAATGTGGATCCCGCTTTTGATTTTGAGCGGTTTCTTCGCGCTCTTTGCGGGAGCCATGGCGCTCGCCAAAAAACGCGCCCAGTTGAGCGACCACTATTCCTTCACCGTCCTGGGTCTGGCTTTGGTGGCGTTCGGATTCACCTTTTACTATCTGGATTTCGAGCCCCTGGCCGAGCGACCGTTCCTGATCTTTGGCTTTGCGTTCCTGATCGACCTGGGGGTTTTGCTCACGGTTTATCTCGATCCGCGCCGGGCCAATGCGCTGCCGGTCGGCGGGTTGATCGTGTTCGGATTGTTGGGCTACTGGACCAAGCATTGGATGAGTGAGGAACTGCTCAACCCGGCGCTGGCGTTGATCCTGATTTTCACCGTGCTGCATTCGGCCGTGCCGCTGGCTTTCCAGCGGTTGCGCGGCATCACCGCGCCGGGCTGGTGGAGCCAGGTTTTTCCCGCGTTGGCACTGATCCTCACCATGGGGCCAATGCTCGCCGGCACCGCGCTGAGCTTTTTGATCTGGCCCTTTGTTCTGCTGGTCGACGTCATCGCTGTGGTGCTGGCGGTGCTTTCCGGCGCCCTGCTTTCCATCCTGCTCGTGCTCGTGCTCACCCTCGTGGTCACCGGCGCCTCGCTCGCTCACATCCCCGCGTCCCTCATCGGGCTGCCGCTCGGCCTCACCATGCTCGGCGTGTTCGCCGTTTTCTTCATGCTCGCCAGCTTTTGGGCGATCCGCAAATTGAGCGGAAATACGCTCGCCTCAGCCGCCGCAGACGGTTCCTGCGCAACGGGCGCCGCGAAGCCGGGCGCTGCCAGGCAATTCGACGTGGCGGCGATGTTGCCGGCGTTTTCGGTGGCGCTGCCGTTTCTGCTCCTCATCATGGTCAGCGCGCGACTGCCGATCACCAATCCCTCGGCCATCTTCGGATTGGCGTTATTATTGATCGTCCTGCTGCTTGGGGTGGCGCGGCTGTTGCGGGTGCAGGTGCTGCCGCTCGTGGGTTTGCTGGCCACCGTGGCCCTCGAATTCGCCTGGCACGGCGGCCATTTCACGGCCGAGAACGCGGCGATCCCGCTGATGTGGTATCTGACGTTTTATGCAGTGTTCACCGGGTTCCCGTTTGTCTTTCGCAACGCATACGATACTCAGGCGTTGCCATGGGTCGCCGCCGCTCTCGCCGGGCCCCTGCATTTCCCGCTCGTCCACAGTCTTATCCAAGCCGCATATCCAAATTCGATGATGGGCCTGGTGCCGGCGGCCTTTGTGGTCCCGACTTTGGTGGGGCTCATCGTGCTGGTTAAAAAAGTGTCAGGAGAAGAGCTCGCGCGCAACACGCAGCTGGCGTGGTTTGGCGGCGTGGCCCTGTTCTTCATCACCCTCATCTTTCCAGTGCAGTTCGACCGCCAATGGATCACCCTCGGCTGGGCGCTCGAAGGCGCCGCGCTCTGCTGGTTGTTCGGGCGGATCCCGCATCGCGGGCTGCCGCTGGTGGGCGTGGGCTTGTTGCTGGTGGCTTTTACGCGGTTGGCCGTGAACCCGGCGGTGCTTAGCTATCATGTCCGGAGCGAGATCCCGATTTTCAATTGGTATCTGTATTCCTACGGGCTCGTGGCGCTCTCCCTCTTTGCCGGGGCACGCCTGCTTGCGCCGCCCAAAAACATCGTGCTCGGCAGCAACGTGCCACCCATCCTCTACGGCCTCGGCACAGTGCTCACCTTCCTGCTTTTGAATATCGAGATTGCCGATTTCTTCACCGCCGCAGGCTCGCCCGTTGTCACCTTGCAATTCAGCGGGAACCTGGCTCGCGACATGAGTTACAGCATTGCCTGGGCAGGGTTTGCGCTGCTGTTGCTGGTGCTTGGAATCCGGCTCCGGCAAGCGCCGATCCGGTATGCGGGGATCGGGCTGCTGTCGGTGACGTTGCTCAAGCTTTTCATGCACGATCTTTCAACGCTCGGGCAGCTCTTCCGGATCGGTGCGTTGGTTATTGTTGCCGTGATAGCTCTCGTCGCCGCTTATCTATACCAACGGTTCCTGGCCGTTCCTGAACCTCCCAATGAAAATCTCCCGCCGCCTCCTCTCCCATAACTGGCTGATCGCTGGTTGTAATCTCATTTGCGCCAGTGCCTGGGCCCTCGCTCCGGCCGAGTGGCGCTTTGTGCAAACCCTCGATGTGCCCGCCCCGGGCTTGATCCGGATGGACCTTCCCCCGGAAACGCTCGGCGCCGCCCGCGCTAATCTGGAGGATGTTCGGCTCGTGGACGGGGCGGGGCAGGAGGTGCCGTTTCTCATCGAGCGCCCAGTCCCCGAGGCCAAGCGGCAGCAGTCGCCCAAGAGCTTTCGGGTCTCGATGGAAGGCTCGGCCACGGTCGTTGTGCTCGAGTCCGGCATGGTGGCGCCAGTCGCGGCCGTCAGCCTTGAAAGCCCGGCGCGGAACTTCCTCAAGGCGGTCCGAGTCGAAGGCTCTCACGATGGGGAGACCTGGGAGCCGTTGGCGCTGGGGCAACCGATCTTTCGACTCCCGGAAGGCATCGCTGCGCTCAAGATCGAGTTCCCGCCGGCGCGCTGGGAATATTTAAAGCTGACCCTGGACGATCGGCGCTCCGGGCCTGTCCCCATCACCGGCGCGCAATTGTATTTTCAGGGCACGCCGGCCCCGACGCAATCGTTGGCGTTGAGCATCAAGTCGCGCGATGAGGCGCCAGGGGTGACGCGCCTGGCGCTGGATCTCGGCGCGGCGAACTTGCGGATTGCGGAGCTCGAGTTTGAGACGGGCGACCCGCTTTTCAACCGGGCGCTGAGCGTGGCGGTGCCGGAAGTGGCGGATGAAACGATCCATGAGCAGACTGTTAAAGAAGGTTTCATTTATCGCGTAGCCGTGGATGGTGTCACTGCGACTGGTCTGAAGCTCGCACTTGAACAGCAGATTGCCGCGCGCGAGTTGATTGTCCTCATTCGCAATCAGGACAGTCCGCCTTTGCATATCAGCGGCGTGCGCGCGGCGGTGCGCCCCACACGGCTGGTTTTTTTGGCCAGGGACGCTGCGCCTCTCAGGTTGCTCACCGGCAACGCGCAATGCCCGGCTGCCCGCTACGATTTGGCAGCGCTTTCCGAGCGGCTTAAAAATGCGCGGTCGCTCGAAGCCACGCTCTCGCCGAGCCAGGCCAATCCCGGGTATCAATCGGCAGACACGCTGCCAGGCATGGCGGAGACGGGCGCGGAGCTGGAGCTCAAGCCCTGGGCGTATCGCAAGGTGGTGGGACTCAGTGCGGCCGGCGTGCAGCAACTGGAAGTGGATCCCGAGGTGTTGTCCCGCGCCAATCCTGGGTTGAGCGATCTGCGGCTCACGCGGGAGGGTCGCCAGGTGCCGTTTCTCTTCGAAAACACTTCGATTAGTCGGGCTCTGATCCCTCTGCTCGCCCCGGCCCCGGATCCGAAACGCCCGCAGGTGTCGCGTTGGATGTTGAAGTTCCCATACCCGCAGTTGCCGGTGACGCGCCTGACGTTGGGATCGAGTTCCGCGCTTTTTGAGCGGGAGATGAGGGTATTGGAGAAAGTGTCTGACCCCCGCGGGGAGTCGGTATTTCACGACTTGGGTCGCGCCACCTGGCGCCGCGCCCCGGGGACTTCGGGCACTTCGGGCAATGTTGGTAACCCGGGAACCCTAGGCAACCCGGGCGCGGTGGCCGGCGATCTGGAATTGCGGCTGGATCGGACGCCGCAGACCGACACGATTTTTATCGAGACCAGCAACGGCGATAATCCGCCGATCGAGCTGTCGA
>JAYTYG010000106.1:0-3096 GCA_043742585.1 Spartobacteria bacterium | reverse complement strand
GGTGCTCGCTGCCGTATTTGTATTAATCGTGAGACTCATATCTAAATTGCCTTTCTTGGACCAAACAATGCAACGTCCGTGTTGCTAACGAGCTGATTTTATAGGGTGTCCAGCCGCACCAATGAGGAACTCCCCCCACACTCATACTATCGACCGAGCCACCATCGGGCTTTAGCTTTAACTTCAGTTTTCTTCCAATCTAACTTTTCATCTCATATATATACCCGAAAGCAGTCGATCATGCCGATCTCGCCGGCGGCGCTATACAAATCAGAATCTAACTATCTTCAACCATCTTCCACCTTTAAGCCTGCATGTCCCGGATGCCCCCTCTGCGCCTCCGCGCCTCTGCGTTAAGCCCCTGCTTCCCCGGCATTCGGCTCAACGCATAAGTTTTTAACGCAAAAGCGCAGAGCCGAAGAAAGGCCGCCATTACTGCCCACCTGCCAAAAATAAGAAGCTCCCCTAGCGGCTTTCCACTAGGGGAGCTTTAGCTCGCTAAGTTTTAGGAGCGATTATTGCAGCAGACGCAAGGCAGACTGAGCACTCGCATTGGCTTGAGCCAGCATCGCCGATCCCGCCTGCACCA
The DNA here is from genome assembly GCA_043742585.1 of Spartobacteria bacterium. Taxonomy (GTDB): domain Bacteria; phylum Verrucomicrobiota; class Verrucomicrobiia; order Chthoniobacterales; family Chthoniobacteraceae; genus CAIURC01. The sequence continues at coordinate 2,507 of JAYTYG010000106.1, read as the reverse complement.
AAATGTTATTTCTGGCCAGATGCGTAGACTCCTGCGCTACGTCTACATCCACGATCCGACTGACGGCACCCTCAAGGTTGGTCCTATTGGTCGACAGCATGTCCGCAGAGAACATCAACCGACTTGATTCCGCACCGTTTTGCGCCCGTTGGGTCGCAAGATCGGAAATCGCGGTCGAGACATTCGCGACAGTCAATGAAGCCAAACCGGCAGCCGCCGAGACGGTGCTGATCGTGGTCGCCAGATCAGTTTTAGTGATGTTCATACTCTGCGCGCCGTCCTCTGACGTATTCACACTCACGGTGGTGTTGGCAGCGCCAAACATCGCCACTCCGTTGAATTTATCCTGAGTTAGATTTACCAACTGCGCCTTGAGAGCTGTGAACTCTGCATTATAGTTCGCTACGTCAGATGTGGTTTTCGTGACGTCCGTGGAGAGCGTCTTAAGCTCTGCTATACGCTCGAGAACCTTGCCTGCGGTTTTTAGACCGCCATCCTGGGTTTGCAGGAAGGACATCGCATTACCTACGTTATTGCTGGTCGCATCGGTGCGGCGGATGGCCGCCTGCATTTTCATCGACACAGCCAAACCACCAGCATCATCGGATGAAGCGGTGATTTTTGAACCACTGGACAACCTAGCGAGGCTCTTTTGAAGCATCGAATTGTTGACGTTGAGGTTCATCGACGCGGTGCTCGCCGCCGTATTTGTATTTATCGTGAGACCCATATCTATGTTACCTTTCTTGGAACCAACTAAACGACGTCCGTGTCGCTAACGGGCTAATTTAAAAGGTGTTCAGCCACACCGCTTGGGCGCCTACCCTCACACCCATATCTCGGAAAATCACAAATCTGACTTTAACTTTTTCTTCAACTTTTTCGCAAAATTTATGAATCACTAACAATATAGGAATCCGTCTGCTCTTTCACTCACACGACACCCTGGATTAGGCAAAAAAAGAAGCTCCCCCGGTGGCCTTCCACCGGGGGAGCTTTAGCTGACTAGGATTTGGAAGCGCCTATTGCAGCAAGCGCAATGCGGACTGAGAGCTCGCATTGGCTTGGGCCAGCATCGCTGAGCCGGCCTGAACCAGAATGTTATTTCTGGCCAGATGCGTAGACTCCTGCGCCACATCCACATCTACGATTCGGCTAACGGCCGCCTCGAGGTTGGTGCGATTCGTCGCCAGCATGTCAGCGGAGAACAGCAAACGACTCGATTCCGCTCCGTTTTGCGCGCGCTGAGTCGCCACTGCCGCAATGGCGGTTGTGACGTTTGCCACAGTTAATGTAGACAGACTCGCAATCCCCGAGATCGTGTTAACCGAGGCCGCGAGATCCGCCTTTGTGATACTCATACTCTGAGTGCCGTCTTCTGACGTATTAACGGTCGCCGTCAGCGCGGTGGATGTAAACATACTTACTCCATTGAACTTATCCTGCGTCAAGTTTGACAACTGAGACTTTAGCGCGGTGTATTCCGCGTTATAGTTTGCTACATCAGACGTAGTTTTTGTTACGTCCGTGGAGAGCGTTTTAAGCTCAGCGATACGTTCCAGAACTTTGCCTGCAGTTTTCAACCCGCCATCCTGCGTTTGCAGGAAGGACATCGCATTACCAACGTTGTTGCTGGTGGCATCGGTGCGGCGGATGGCCGCCTGTATCTTCATCGACACCGCCAACCCACCGGCATCATCCGATGAGGCCGTGATTTTTGAACCGCTCGACAACCGAGCGAGGCTCTTTTGAAGCATCGCGTTGTTGACGTTCAGGTTCATCGAGGCCGTGCTTGCGGCCGTGTTTGTATTGATCGTGAGACCCATATCTTATTTGCCTTTCTTGGACTTTCTAATGCGAACTCCGTGTCGCGCCCGGACAAATTTTACATGGTGTTATGCCGCACCAGCCAGAACACGGGTCCTCGCATTTGTCATTTCGGTCGAATCGCCCCCTGACTTTAATGCTATTTGCAGCCAGCTGCCCAGAACGCCCTTGAATGCGTCGAAGTAAAGCGGTTTGGAATTCCCCGCCGGAGCGCTGTTGGGGACCGCTGGGCGCTGCTGTTTAAGCGGCAGAAAAGCGGTGGGACGCCGCTGCCACCGGCCAAGCTTGGTATGCCGATCGAAGGATGCCCTGATCAGAATGATAAATTCTGCGAGGGGCAGAATTTTCCTCAGATCTTGAACGAAACCGTTTCGAGCGCCGACGTTGAGCCGACGGAGCGGATACTCAAATGTGTAGGTACGTGCGACGCGACTATGCGCGGCAAACAATGCTCCTCCACGGAGGCAAAATGCGCGGACGCATTCCCCCTATTCTTCCTGCCTGTATTCCCGGCCCATCCCGCCCCGCCTTACCGTCCTTGCCTTGCCATACACCATACGACCCATTTCCATGAGCCTGTCACCGGGAAAACCCAACCACTTGGAATCTGCGATTCGGGCCTCAGCAAGCGCCCGCATCCGCGTCTTCCCCGAACTCTCCTTGACCAGGCCTATCCAGCC
>JAYTYG010000105.1:0-7219 GCA_043742585.1 Spartobacteria bacterium | reverse complement strand
GGCTTACCTCTCTGAGTAAATCTTGAGATTTGTAGTGCCTTTGGGGCGAAATGTAGTTCTGCCTTCAGAGGAGAATCGTAAAATGAGAAACCCGGGCTATGTCTTCGGCGAGCGATGGGGAGAATGGGGAGGCGGTGCGCTGGCCCTCAGCATTTCCGGAATTTCGGCATTTGCTTCCCGCTCGGCGCCTCCATGCCTCTGCCTGCGCCTCGGCGTTAAATCCTAAATAGCTGCGGGAATACTCAGAGCAATTCCGGTTTTTGGAGGAGCTCGGCTACGCGCGCCAGCAATCGGCCCGCGCCGCCGCCATCGAGCACCCGATGGTCAAAGCTCAATGTGATCTGGGCCTCGGTTACGGGGACAAATTGCGCGCTGACCTTGTCCCATTTCGGCACGACGCGGCCCGCGCCCATTCCCAGAACGAGGGTCTGTTCGGGCAGGGGAATGGGAGTGGCCCATTCCAAGCCGAAGGAGCCGAAGTTGGTGACAGTGGCGATCGAGCCGCCCTGCGCGTTGGCTGGGAGCCGGCGTTGGCGGGCCAGTTCCACCAGCTCGTTATACCGTCCTACCATGGTGCCCAGGGGCGTGCTGTCGGCATTGCGCAGCACTGGCACAAGCACGCCGTCTTCGGCTTCCACAGCAAAACCCAGGTCGATGGATTTCGGGTGCACGATTTTTTCGCCGATCAGCCGGCCCGCCGGGGCGCTGTTTTCGCCCAGGGCAATGGCCAGCGCCCGGAGCGCATAGAGGGCTGGGCCGGGCTTGGGATCGCTGGCTTTACGATGCGCCAACAACAAGTCCAGGGCCACGGAGCTGCCGACGGTGGCGATGGGGCGTGTCCAACTGCGGCGCATGGCATCGGCCACGGCGACGCGCATGGTGGAAGCCGGGGAAAGTTTATGCTCCTCGAGTTTGGTGAGGAACTTTTCGAAGTCATCAATGGTCACGCGGCCTGCGGCGCCACTGCCGGCAATGCCTGCAAGGTCTGCGGCGTGCAGTCCGAGTTCGTTCATGCGCGCCTTCATGCGCGGGGACATGTAGCTTGCGCCTGCGGCATAGGCTGGTACGGGCAGGCCGCGCACGGTGGGCTCTACGCGCGGCCGGCGAAAGATTTCCTCCGGCGCGCTCGAAGCGGTTCCGGCGGCTGATTCGAGCGCGGCGGGAGCTGGCGCGTCGGTATCGATTCCGAGGCGGACGGCGTCTTCGTCGCTGACTTCGAGGAAGGCGAGTGTGGCGCCGACGGGATAGCTGGTGTTGAGCTCCACGAGCAATTGGGCCACGTGTCCGCGGCAAGGCGTGGTGACTCCCATGGTGGCCTTGTTGGTTTCCACTTCCATGATGTCCTGATCGCTTTCGATGAGGTCGCCCACTTGAAAGGGGAGCGCCACGACGGTGGCCTCGGCGATCGATTCGCCGAGTTGAGGCATGGTGATGGGAATCCGGGGCATCGCGTAGGGAATTAAATGGGAAAAAGGAAAGCTATGAGCGGTGAAAGCGGTCGGGGATCGGTCGGTAAAGCGTTGGAATCCAATCCTTTAGCGCCGCAGCAAGTCGCGCATCTCCTCGCAGATCGTGCGGGCAGTCGGGCGATGTGTGCCCCAGAGATTGGGGTGATACGGGACGGGGGTGTCCTTGGCGTTGAGCCGACGCGGCGGGGCGTCGAGCAGGTCGTAGCCTTCACTGGCCACGCGGGCTAAAATTTCCGCAGTTACACCGCCCCAGGGGAACGCTTCGCCGACCGCCAGGAGCCGGCCGGTGCGGGCCACCGAGGCCAGGACGGTGTCGGTATCGAGCGGTTTGATTGAGCGCAGATCGATGACTTCGATTTCCCAGCCTTCGAGGGCGAGCTCTTCGGCGGCAGCCAGCGACTCATGCACCATGGCGCTGTAGGTGACGATCGTCGCATCCCGGCCGGCGCGGGTCACGCGGGCCTTGCCGGTGGGCATGGCTTCGGTGGGCAGGGCCTCGGCTTTGAGATGGTAGTAGAGATACTTATGCTCGCAAAAAATCACCGGATCATCGATGGCCACCGCCTCCAGCAGCATACTGTAAGCGTCTTCGACCGTGGCCGGCGTCATCACGATCAGCCCCGGGTAGTGGGCGTAAAGCGCCTCCATGCTCTGGCTGTGAAACGGCCCTCCGCCGGCGGTCCCGCCACTGGGTAAGCGCACCGTGATCGGGCATGGGATGTTAGTCCGCCAGTGACAGGTGGCGGCGTGATTGACGATCTGGTTGAAGCCTACCGTCGAGAAATCCGCAAACTGCATTTCAATGATCGGGCGCATCCCTTCCATCGCCGCGCCGATGGCCGAGCCGATGATGGCGTCTTCGCTGATCGGGGCGTCCAGAACCCGGCCTGGGAATTGTTGGGCCAGATTTTTTGTGGCTTTAAAAGCGCCGCCGAACTGGCCGACGTCCTGGCCGTAAATATAGACGCGTGGATCGTCAGCAAGCGCTTTGGCTTGAGCTGCGCAGATGGCTTCGAGGTAAGTAATCAAGGGGAGTCGGAAATTCCAGGTTGAACAGGCGATCAATCACTGAGCGCTCTCAGCTTTCCCTGAGATGTCGCGTGGCCAGCGCGCACCAGTCTTCTAGGTTCGGGTCCGGCAACGCTTCGCGCACGGTCAGGGCCACCGCATCCTCGGTTTGGCGCTGGGCCTCTTCGAGCCAATGGCTGAGCTCACTGGCGTTTGCCCAATCTTGTTTGAGAATCTCTTCCTCGGCCACCTTCAGGCAGTCCCGGCCCACGGGCGCCTGGCGCAGCGCCGCATCCACATAATGCGCGTCGTCGTGTTCGCCATGGCCTGCGAGGCGCAATAACGAGCCCACCACCAGTTGCGGACCGTGCCCGGCGCGGGCGCGATCGACCGCGTTGCCGAGCACTTGGAGGCAGGCCGCAAGATCGGTGCCGTCGACGCTGTGGCCATCGATGCCGTAACCGATTGCCTTGTCGACCAGATCCCGGCAGGCAAATTGCCGGGAGTTGGGCGTGGAATAGGCGTATTGATTGTTGGCGACTACCATGACAAGCGGCAGTTTCTCCACGGCGGCAAGATTCAGCGCCTCATGAAAAGCGCCGGTGGAAGTCCCACCATCGCCGATGCAAGTGGCGCCCACGGTGTCGGTGGTGCCTTGAAAACGGCGGGCCATCAGCGCGCCGGCGACGGTGGAAATCATGGCGCCGAGATGACTGATCATTGGCAAAATGCCGTCGGCGGGCCGTCCCCGATGCACGTTGCCATCGCGCCCGCGCATGGGGCCCAGTCGTGAGCCCATGTAAGTGCGGGTGCAATCCAGGAGGGGTTCTCCGAAGGCGAGTCGCCCGGCCTGATCGCGGATGAGCGGGGCGAAAATGTCCCGTTTCCGCAGAGCCATGCCGATCGATACGCTGAGGGCTTCCTGACCTTTGCTCAGGAAGACGCCGCCGAAGATCTTACCGCCTCGATAAAGGCTCGCGATCTTGTCCTCCAGCACTCGGGCGAGAAGCATCCAGCGGTAGGCTTGGAGATAAAATTGTTGTGTCACGAGTGAGTCCTTGAGTGAGCAAGGAGCCTCGGCTGTATGCGCCATCCCCCGAGTCTACGTATTAGGGTGGGAGGCGCGCAATGGTTTCTTCCTGCGGTTTTTACGGCCGCGGCGGCTCTGCGGAATTATGAAGGATGAATGATGAGTAAGGAAAAGCTGCCGTCCTGTTTAACGGCACCTGCGTTCTCCAAAGCTTCATCATCAGCGCGCCTTTGGAGCTGCCTCCGTGGGTGGCTGCGACGTCCCGTCGCTCTCCGGAAAAACGTCTGCCGCAGCCCAGTTCGGAGCCTGATTCCACTTTGTTAAGTGGGGTAACAGGACGAGGAAGTGACAGGGTGAGCCTGCGAATTCTCATCATTCATACTTCATAACTTCCCCTTCGATCGGCCCGCGCACTATCCGGCCCTTCAGAATCTCTGCGGCTCCGCGTTAAATCCTCAAAGATTGAGCTGCGATCACCGAATATTTACAAACGCAACAAAGTAGAACTAAGCGCTTCCTCCGAAATCTCCCTCCTCAGGGTGGAGTAGACCGATGAAACCGGGCTGCTCTGGAATCGTGCGGTCCGCGGTTTGGCGGGCGTAACGCCTCTGTCGTAAAGGCGCTGCCGGCCAGTCACTCTACGACGCGGGCCGGCACGCGGTAAAGTTGCGCTTCTTGCGAAGGCGAAGCCGTAAAGCGGAGAGCGACGGGACGGCGCTGCCACCGCTGGGTTCTTACGCTTGCTCGGTGGGGCCCATCGACTTTGCGGACTCGCTGGTGAGCTGCGGCACGGCTTCCGGGGCGCTTGGCAGCGCAACGCCTGGCAGCGCAACGCCTGGCAACGCAATGCCTTCCTTGGCGGCAAACTCCGCCAGCGCATGCGCCGCGAGAGCGTTTTGCTCCTTTTCCTTCATCTGGATGCCTGTGACGTCGACCGAATCCCTCGCCACCCGGGCCCGGCCGGCGGCGATGCTGCGCTCTTCCTCCACCATCTCGGTAAGCCGATTGAGCGTGTCGCCGGCGCCGCCGATTTTATTGATCATTCCGGTGGCCATCTCGTTGAGCTCGGCCGTTGCGCGCGAGATCTTGAGTCCGTTGATGCTCGATTTGAGCGCTTCAATCTTCGTGCGCGCGTTCTGCACCGATACATCACGAGCCCGAATGTGTTCGCGATAGGTGTTTTCGCTGGACTCCAGTTGCGCGCGGTTTTCGGTCAGATCCTCCCGGATGGATTGCAGGCGGACGGCACATTGGCCGGCGACATCCTGGTTGCCGGCCTGGAGGTTGACCTTGGTGCGTGCAAACAGGTCGCGCTCCTCCTTTTCCTGGGCGCGGATCTGGGTCATGAGTCACTCGCACAGCCCGGCGTGGGAGGCCAGGCCTTGATTGTATTGAGCGATTTGTTTCCGGAGGTTCTCCTTTTCCACTTCGAGGAGGGCTTCTGGATTACGTTTTTCCAGGCCGCCAACGAAGAGGCCGATGAAGCCGTTGAATAGATTTAAGATGCGTCGGATCATGTGTTGTTACCCTGTGGATCAAAGGGCTGGATTTGAGTAGCGGGTCTGCTGCCAGAAGAAAGTGTTTTTCTTCGATCCCGCTGAAGTTCCGGGCCGGCTCGGCTAGGGCTTGATGCTCTTAAACGTGGCTGAATACCGAGGACTTGTGCAGGTGCGCTTCCAGCGGTGATACGGCCAGCTTCTTGGGCGCCGGTTCGAAGAATTGCGACGCCCCGGCATAGGCTTCCGGTGTGCTGATGTCCAGGAACCGGCCGGCCGAAGCGAATCCGTAGACGCCCAGGGAAAGCCATTGGGGCAATAAGTCGTATTCCAAGGACAGCGGCTGGTTGTTTGGCAGGCTTTTGAGCAGCTCTCGTTGAAGCAGGTAGATGCCGGCATTCATCCACTCGGCGCCTTCGACGCCGTCGTTTTTTTGAATTTGATCGACGCGCCCGTTGGGTTGGAGGGTGACGCGGGCCATGTCCTGGGCGTCCTGTGCCGGGGTGAGCACCAAGCTGGCAGCGCTGCCGCGATGGGCGTGACGTTTCCAAAAAGCACCCAGATCCACGTCGCAATACGAGTCCCCATTGAGCGCGAGAACCGATTCGGAGCGGAACTCGGCGAGGGCATGCCGGAGGGCGCCGCCGGTGCCCAGGGGCTCGGATTCGTGCGAATAACGCAGCTCAAGGCGTTTGTATCGCGCTCCGAAACAGTCGCGGACCTGGTTGCCCAGATGGCCCGTGCAGAACACGACGCATCGTGCCCCGGACTGGTCGAGCGTATCCAGCCACCACGCCAGAAACGGGCGCCCGGCCACTTGCGCGAGCGCCGTGGGCCGATCCGACACCGCAGGGCTCAGTCGCGTGCCCATGCCGCCGGCTAAAATCGCCACGGTGAGGTCCGCCGGCAATTGCGGGCTCTGTAAGAAGAGCGGGTTGCGGAAACTATGCGGGAACTGAGGCATCAATGCGCCGATGAGGATCATATGTTTAGTTTGAGGCGTGCGCTTGCGAGCACTGGTTTGAGGAACGATTTTGGAAATGGCAGAATGTGCGGGGTGGCTGGTAATTTCTGCCGCTCCAAGGCGTGAAGCGGTAAAATGGGCAGCGCACCTCTGTGAAATGTGGTTTCTTGGGCGGGAATGGAGCGGATTTTCCGGTCTCTGCGTTGCATAGCAGCAATGGTGCCATGTGGATTTTACCTCTGGTTTTACGGCCTTGCCGCTCGCCTTGCCGCCGGAGCCCACGCCCCCGGAATCAACGCAAGCCGCAGAGGGAGAATGGCCAAACTCCACACGCCGAAGGCGGAACGACTCTACAGCCCGGTGGCAACGCTCCTGGGCTGGAGGGCGTAATCCCGTTGGGATATCTGAAGGACCTGATTATTACGGAGAAATGTAGAGGCAATTGCCCTGCGTATCCCCCAGCTACACGTAGAACCCGGTTCACCAGCGGCAATGCCCTGCGAGGCACTACCTGAAACCGGCCAAGTTCCAGACGCTTCCCGCGTAAAATGTATCACTGCACCAGTTGAGCGAGTTAAGGGGATTTCGCCCCTAAAGACTGGCGCCGTAGGTGCGTTCAAGCGCGGCGATGGACGCGCCTGAATCCCCGTAAAGCGCGTTGTCGACCAGAAGCTGGCTCACCAGTCGGATGCTGATCGACTCGGTTCGGCCCCGAATCCCGGCATTTTCCACCGCCAACGCAATCTGCGCTTCGATCCTGAGGAGGTCGCTTGCGATCTCTTTGAGCGCGTGTTCGCGCGTCTCCTGATTGGCCTGGCGCTGCTGCAGTATGCGTAAAGTCGCTTCCCTCGATTCCCTCAGGGAGTAGGAAAGTGAGGGGTCCTCCAGGTTTTTTTGCGCCGCGACGATTTGATTTTGAAGCTGAACTCCGGTCACAGCTTGGCCGAGCGCGGTGAGGTTTTTCTGGGCGATGAGCAGCTTAAGGTGTAACCACGCGAGCTGCTTGAGCGCTTCCCGATCGCTTTCGATCATGAAATCCTCGGTCTGCGATTCGGCGTGAATGGTAAGGATTTGCTGGCACTTCTCTTCGAGCTTGGCCACGCGCTCGCGCCCCGACCAGGTCAGCTTATCGATGAATGTGTGCCGTTGCGCTTCTGCCTCTGTCTCCGTGAGCTGTTGCGCGGCGGAATCCAGCTTTCGCCGAAAACTCGGGTTATAAGCCACGGCAATCAGGTAAATTACTTCCGCGCCA
>JAYTYG010000104.1:0-5355 GCA_043742585.1 Spartobacteria bacterium | reverse complement strand
CTCAGGATATCTCTGCACACTGCACTGCAGACTGGCAGTGAAGATTGCACCGCAGCTAGGCGCTCTGAAGAGATGAGGCCCGCATCGAAAAGTTCCATGAGGGAATCATCCATGAGCTTCATGCCGTTTTTGCGGCCGGTTTGAATGATGCCAGGCAGCATGAATGTTTTCGCCTCGCGGATGACGTTGCCGACCGCAGGCGTGTTGGTGAGGACTTCGAGGGCGAGGACGCGGCCGTTCCCGTCTTTCCTGGGGACCAACTGTTGGGAGACGATGCCGCGCAAACTTTCGCTGACCATGATGCGGATTTGTTCGCGTTGATCAGTGGGGAACACATCCAGGACGCGGTCAAGCGTTCGGGAAGCGTTGCCGGTATGCAATGTGCCCAGCACCAGATGGCCGGTTTCCGAGGCTGTGATCGCGAGCTGGATGGTTTCCAGATCGCGCATTTCGCCGACCATGATCACGTCGGGATCTTCACGGAGAGCGCCGCGGAGGGCCGCGCCGAAGGAGCGTGTATGGGTGTGGACCTCGCGCTGGGTGACGTGACAGCCTTTGGAGTTGATGACGTATTCGATGGGGTCTTCGAGCGTAATAATGTGGTCGTGGCGATGGACGTTGATCTCTTCAATGAGCGCGGCGAGCGTTGTGGATTTTCCGGATCCGACCGAGCCGGTGACCAAAACCAAGCCGTTTTGATACTGGGTGAGGAGTTTTAGGGACTGGGGCAGGCCGAGCTCGTCCATTGTTCGGACCTGACTTTTGATGATCCGGAAAACGAGATCGATGCCGAGGCGGTGGCGGACGACACTTGCGCGAAAGCGGCCGAATTCTGTGGCATAAGCGAAATCGACGTCGCCGCGTTCGTGGAGCAGGAGTTTTTGAGCTTCGTTGAGGAAGCCCATGGCGAGGTGCTGGGTGTCGCTGGCGGTGAGAAAGGGGGCCTGTAGCCAAATCGGCTCCAGGTTGCCGAATCGGCGCCACATGGGCCGTGAGTTAACGCCCAGATGGATGTCTGATGAGTCAGACTCCTTCCCGATGAGCAAGTAATGATCGACGTGTTTGAGGGTGTGGGTTTGGCCACATTCAGGGGGGATTGATTCAGCCATGCGTAGCCACAAAGTGCTAGCTTTCGACGGTTGAAAAGCAAGAAGCACTTCTTGTTTAACCGGTCGATTTTGTGGCGGCGCAGGGCCATTCCTGCGGGTGGCCGGTGTGGTCGGGAATTCCGAAGGCTCGCTACGCTGGGGAGAGCACCTGCCGCACTGCGTCCGGGCGGGTGGGGCTCACTTGCGTGGGCCGTTTTTTTTGTCGAAATTGGTGGCTAAATCAGCGAGCCGATCTGTGGCCCAGCCCATAAGGAAAGGGCGTGTGAGGTCGAAGGCTAGTTTTAGGCCGGCAAGGAGGAGGCTGGATTTACCGACCTCGACGAGCTGTTGCTGGGAGGTGTGGGTGACTTTTCTGGAACGTTTGGGCCATTTTGCGAACAGGATCGCAGCCAGGGCCCCGCTCCCGATCCAAGCCAGAGGATGCTTCGATACGGATCGCCGGAGGTTGGTTACTGGATTTGCATGGGCCCGGGCACCGCGCGCATGGGCACTGAGTTTACCCCGGGATTGATCCAGTTGTCGGATTAGTTCCTGTTTTCGCTCTTCGAGTTCAGCCATTCCTGATCTTTTCTAAATTCGTGAATTGTCGACTCAAACATGGGTTGCGCGAGCCGGTTTTTGGCCAGCCACGCCAGACAGAGCGCGGCAATAAAGTGGAGGGCCGCCATGGCCAGGGTGACCCAAATCCACGCATTGGCCTGAGGGAAGGCTGAGGCGATCAGGAAGATGGCGGCTAGGCAGAGAAATAAATAGCCGAGCCCGCCCAGGATGATGGTTGCAGCAAATAAGGCGACAATGACGGCGTAATGGCCGCTGGCTTCTTTGGTTTCGATTCCGGCCAGTTGTAGGCGTGCAGAAAGGTAGCCAGCCAGTGCGGAGAAATAGCCGATGGAATGAGGGAAAAATCCCGTCGCCCCATTGCTTTGGGGCGGCGGGGCGCTTGTGGACTTGAGCACGCGGCTAGCGGCGAATGATGAGTCCCAAGACAAAGCCTGCGGCTAGGGCCGCAAGGATGGACTGGGTCGGGTTTTGCCTCACGTATTCTTCGCCATCTTCCTGAAAAGTCCGCGCCCGCGCCCGCGCGTCGCTATAGGCATTTTCGGCCCGGTCCCGGATGTCTTGAGCGCGGTTTTCGGCCCGGTCGCGAAATTCCTGGGCTTTGGATTCAGCGGCGGCGCGAAGTTCGTCGGCGGCCAGTTTGACATGATCCTTAGAGGACTCGAGATTGGCGCGGAGGGCGTCGCCAGCCTCACGGAGATGCTGTTTGGAGCGGGAGAGGTTATCCTTTGGGCTGTGATCAGTGGTGCCGGGGATATTGGACTCGCTGGACTCGCTGGATTCGGTGGATTCGGTGGATTCGGTGGATTCGGGAGTGGCTGAGGCGGGATTTGAAGTTTCTTCGGGCATAGGTGGTGGATGGCTGAGTATTTTTTGAAAATGCCGCTGGGGGCAGAGCTGAGCGGCGTTAAATTGGGGAGCTAACTGTAATCAATAACGTATCAGGGCAGAGGGGTGCGCGGGTTTATTTAATAGCGAGTTATTGGGCCCTGAAAATGATTCGAGCCTTACTCAGGTCATACGGCGAGAGTTCGAGATCCACCTTGTCGCCAGGCACGATTCTGATGAAGTGCTTGCGCATTTTTCCTGAGATGTGAGCCAAGACTAGGGCGCTATTGGGGAGTTCCACTCGAAACAATGTGCCCGGCAGCACGTCCCGCACGATCCCTTCGGTTTTAATCGCGTCTTTATGAGACATGGTTTGAAGGATGCCGGAACGCCGCCAAGAAACGCAACTTCGAATCGAGCCGGGGAAATTCAAGCGGGCCAAGTTGCAGTTGGAATTCTGGCGGGTTGTGTCGGATACTGAAGGACTACCGTGAAGAAACAGCTGCTTGCCTTTACTCTAATAGAGATCTGTTTGGCGGTCGCCATTGGCATGATGATTCTGGCCATGGCGGTGCCGAGTGTGCAGGGGGTGTTTGCTGAGCGCGCGCTGAAGTCATCTTTGGAGCGCTTGGATGATTTGGCGCGGGCGGCGCAGATGCTGAGTGTGTCCGAGCGGCGGACTTTTGTTTTGAGCTGGGAGAACAGCGGGATAGCGCTAAGCCCGGAGGAGCTGCGGGCTGAGGATTCGGGCAAGACTTGGCCGCGCCTGGATTTTGAAGGCGACGAGGTTTTCGAGATCGACCGGCCGGTGGCTTTGGAGAAAAAGCCGACGCTGCAATGGGTGTTCTGGCGCAGCGGCAATTGCGAGCCTGTGATTGTTCATTATAAAGGTGCGGCCGGTCGTTGGACCGTGCGTTACGATGCGCTCACTGCGCGTTCAGGCTCTTATGAACAGGAGATCCAATGAATTCGGGCTTTAATCTCCGCGTGGGTGCCCGTGGCTTTGTGCTCTTTGAGGCGATGCTGGCGGTGATGATTTTTTGTTTTGCCGTTATCGCCCTAGGGCGCTGCGTGGAAAACTGTTTGTCCGCCGAACGCATTAAAAATGAGGGTACGCGGGCGCGCCAGGCTTTGGATAATGCGATGGCTATGATTGAGGGGGGCGCGGTGGTCCCGAAGGACGCCAGCACGCAGGAGCTCACCGGGCGGTTCACCGGAATGACGCTGAAAACGAGCAAGGTGGCGCTGGTGGAGAAAAACGAGAAAAAGCAGGATATCTTCGGGGTTTTCGCAGTCACACTTGTGGTGACTTGGGTGAGCGATGGGCAGGCGCAATCCCGGGAGCGGGCTTTTTATCATTACCCCCGCCAACGCTAGAGCTGCGAATGAACGGCGCAAAAGATTTTTTTCGAGGAGCTGCTCGTCGAGGAGCTGATCAGCCGCTGCGTGGGCTGCGCTCGGCGCAGCGGCTGGGGTTTACGCTTGTTGAGGTGATGGTGGCGGTCTTGATCATCTGCATGCTGGCGTTGACCTTGAATCAGTTCGTGTCCGCGAACTTGAAAGCCATCCGGGTTTCGAGCGAGTTGAGCGTGGATCGGCAGGCGATGTTGGGCTTGGTCAATTTGCTGCAGACTCAAATGCTGGAGCTGCCGCCGAGTGGCCAGAATTTGATCCTCGGCAGGCCCCAGAAGTTCGGGTCGCGCTCCGCCGATATTTTGGAGTGGAGCGCCAAGCCGGGCCTGGGTTTGTTAACGAGCTCGGCCTCCGGTGATTATAGGGTTTCTCTTGAGCTTAAGCCGATGGCGAGCAATCCCGCAGTTCAAGAGCTGGGATTGCGCCGCTGGCCAAAGGATGGAGGGGCGAAAGAGGAAACGTGGGTTCCGCTGCTCCAGCCGGTGAGCGCCTTGGAGATTCGATATTTTCGCGCCCAGTTGAATGCGAAGGTGGATCGCTGGAGTGACGGCAATAGCCTGCCGTCGTTGATTTTTATCAGCATTCAGCGGTATCCAGACGATCCGCCGTATGAGGTGGTGCTCGCTGTGCCGGCGGCAAGTTTACAGAAATGAAAACGGCTCCCGTATCTCACTCAATGCGTCCCATGGCGCGGTGCCGCAGGCGTGGCGTTGCGCAGGGGGGCGTTGCGCTGCGGGATCGAAGCGGTTCTTCGCTGCTGCTGGTATTTTGGGCGATCACTTTGCTCTCGATGTCAGTGATCGCTTGGGCGAAATGGATTAATCAGGACATCGCGCTCGATGGCCAAGCCAATCGCGATGCGGAGGCGCGGGCGATGGCGCATTCGGGGATGGCATTGGCGCTGCATCCATTGGTGGGGCTGCGGTCACCGCAGCTGACCAAGGATTTTGGAAGTCAACTCGGCTACAGTGTGCAGATGGTGGGGGAGGGCGGGAAATTGAACGTAAACTGGCTGTTGGCCGGGGAGGATCCTCGCAAACTCAATATATTCAAGCTGTGGCTGGAGCGCATGGGCCTCGATTTTCATGAGCGCGAGGTGCTTGTGGATTGTCTGCTGGATTATGTGGATGCGGATAATCTCAAGCGTCTTAATGGGGTCGAGGATGAAGGGGATTATCATCCGGCCAATCGGGCGCTGCTGACGCTGGACGAACTCCGGGAGGTGAAGGGGTGTGAGGCTCTTACCAATAAGCCTGGCTGGAAGGATAATCTCACTCTTTACAGCGGCGGCTTGATCGACGTTTTGGCTGCGCCGCCCGAAGTTTTCCGAGCGCTCCCGGGGTTTGGCGATGCGATGATTGAACGCTTTGTGACTTATCGCAGCGGCAAGGACGGGATTTTAGGAAACGCGGATGATCCGGTGTTTAACAGCCTGCGCGAGGTGCAG
>JAYTYG010000103.1:0-8700 GCA_043742585.1 Spartobacteria bacterium | reverse complement strand
GCAGATGGCGCAGGCATTTCGCGGCATCCGCGCCGTGCATGTGAGGACTGATGAAGGCCGGGTGCGCCTCGGTTTCGCGCAGCTGCAACTCGATTTCTGCCGGGTCCTCAAGGAGGATCATTCGGGCGAATCTATCCGCCAACTCAAGTCGTCGCGCGGCCCCTTTGAGCAGCAAGGCAAATGAGTCCGCCTCAAGCAGGGCCGCAAAAGGCCGGACTAGTGTCTCGTGCGCAGGCAGTCGGCCTCCAGGCTCGGCTCCGACCCGCAACTTGACCCGGACATTCGGGCCGTCAGTTACGGCCTCCAGCACGCCACGGGCGGCGGCCGCAACGGGTGTCACTGGCAAGCTTTGTCGATCCAGCAGTGCCCCGATTTCTGCGACCTGTTTCGAATACGGGATCAGGAACGAGTCGGCCGGGCTCAGCCGGGATCGGCTGGTCGGGCCCCCGGCTCCGGCCGGGCCGAGCTTGGCGAGTTGGCTCCAGGCCGCCGAAAGTTGGACCTGTGCGAAGACTTCTGCCTCCGGCAGCAACACGAGGCCGTATCCGAGCTCGATATAGGTGCCGAGCGATGCGCCCGAGCCATTGACCACGGAACATTGAATGAGGATCTGGTCATCGCGGATCTCGAGCTGTGTGCGGCCTTCAATGGTGGCGGTGCTGGCTTTGGAAAGGACGAGCTTTTGACCTAGGCGCGACACTTCGAGATCTACGTGGGCTGGCTTTTCTGCCAGCCACCGGCAAAAGGCTGCGCCGACGCGTTCGGGCTCGCGCTTCTGCCATGCCAGCCATTCCATCCCGGGCGGCGGCCCGATCGCGCGCCAAGTGGCCTCGCGCAGGCCAGAATCATAATCGAGTTCAAAGCGTGCGCCGGGAGCGGTTTCACGGACAATGACCCGCGCCCGAGCCATTTCGGCCCGGGGTGCCTTGAGCTGCGCGCGGAACTTCGTCAACAACGCCTCGGGCAGATCCGTCTGATGAAACTTGGCTCCGAGCAGAACCCGAAGAATGGTCATGATGGTTGCGAGGACCTGCCGCTGATTTTGAAAAGTCTCGGGCAGGAAGGAGGTGCGCAGTTGACCGTCCTCGCAGGTAAACAGGATCGATGGCTGGCCCTCGCAGGTAAGCTGCGCTTGGAGCAATTGGCCACTGTGGCCCCAGCGGAAGCACTTGACGTTACATTGGGAGAAGGCTGTCGCTGCCGAGGCGATCTCCTTTTGGCTGCCCATCGTGTAAATCACATTGGCTTTCAGCGCGAGGAGCGACTCCAGCAAAGGCGGCGTTTTCTGGGGGGTGTTTGCGTCGGACATCAGCGGGGTATTCGGGCGGTTTCCGCCGCCGGTGCGGCGCGATGGAATCCCCTCGTGGATTTACAGGTTTTAAAAGACTGCGCGGGAACGAAGGCAGTGCAATGCAGTTGCCTCACGAGCGAGGGATTCAGGTTACATTCCACGGAGAAGCTCCTACTGTCGTGCCCCCGCTCGCTTTTTATAGATCCAAAGAAAGAGGAAGAAGCAGAGCTCCGGGATCACAGATCTATGTCTAATTCTGAAGGGGGTGCCGCGCAAAGAGTGGCGGTCAGTTTGAATTTCTTCAGCAGCCAATTCAAAAGAGCCTTTTGATCAGTAATCGTCGCTCGTCGGACCTGCGAAAGAAGCCAAATCTGATCTGGTTTAGGGAGTGCAGCGTTTTGCAGGCCTTCGTTGCAGTTGGTGCAGACCGCACGAATGTTTTCAGTAGAATCGCCGCCGCCCTGCGACTTGTCTTTAATATGTCCCATTGTAAGACGTATCGTTCTTTCAGGCTTGAGTGGATCTTGATCGCCAGATGCCAGTCCGCACATTTGGCAGGTGTAGCCATTTCGCTCCAACACAAATGCCCGTGTTTCCTTGGAAATTCCCCGAGCAAAGGCAGGAAGGCGTTTTATCGATATCAACCTGTATTGGCCAGGTTTTAGGTCGGCCGTGTCTTTGTGCGAGTGGATCTGGTAACCCTGCTCGTCTCTTAACTCACGGATGCGCCGTGCCCATTCGGCAGCCCACCCCGAGGCTTCTTGCAATTCCTTGCTTTCGATTAACCGGCCAACGTTCGCGAGTAGGAAGTCGAGGAGTTTTTGTTTGGAGCCTTTTTCACGTGGGGCTGTAGGATCTTTGGGTAGTCGAATGGGTTTTTGGTCAGACATAGTGAAGGGTTGCTGGCATTCCGTGAGCCTTCGAGTGCGAGCCTGATCGCGGACGCAACAGCTTTGGCAACGAGTGGTGGTAGCGCGTTTCCAACTTGTCGATAGGATGCTGTTTTTTTTCCCGAGAATTGCCAGTCGTCAGGAAAGCTTTGGATTTTGGCAGCCATCCGTACGGTTAGTCGTGGTAGGCCGTTGACGGCGAAACTTTTCGCCGGCGCAGAATCCGCGATACCCAAGCCGTCGACCCCTAACTCAAGCCATTTTGCTCTGGCCCTAGTCGGTCCGAGGTCCGGTCCGCCGTGTTTTTTACTGCCGCCAACGAGTGTTGGAGCGATGCCATTTGCACGAGCGACCCATGGCATCACTCCTGGCCAATCATTGGCGCTCATCAATTCCTTTAAAGTCTCTCCGACGGTAGCCCCCATTCCGGTCGGAATGGGCCAAGCAAAGTTTTTGAAGAACCTCTTCTTCATGGCAACAATGAGGACTCGCGGTCGCAGTTGTGGAACCCCAAAGTCACAGGCGTTGATTAGTTGCCATTCCGCTCGATATCCGAGCTTTTCCAAGCTTTGGAAAAGATCCCGCCGATACTCCGAGAATTTAGCTGAAGCAAATCCGGCAACATTTTCTAGCATAACCGCTGGCGGGTTGGCTCCTTCAATAATCCGGAGCGCCTCAGGGAATAAGTCG
Source organism: Spartobacteria bacterium (assembly GCA_043742585.1). Taxonomy (GTDB): domain Bacteria; phylum Verrucomicrobiota; class Verrucomicrobiia; order Chthoniobacterales; family Chthoniobacteraceae; genus CAIURC01. The sequence goes on along the minus strand of JAYTYG010000103.1, from coordinate 5,829 downwards.
CGCTCGTCGTCTGCCCCTAACTGTTTTCCAGCAACCGAAAATGGGGGGCAAGGGACACCGCCAGCGACTAAATCCGTTCCACGAAAGTTGCGGCCCTCGATTGTTCGGATATCTCCAAGGATTACATTCCACTCGGGTCTGTTCAAAAGCAGGGTCGCGCATGCGTGAGCTTCAATTTCTGCCGCGCCGGCGCAAGAAAAGCCTGCAAGTTCGACCCCAAGTGCCTGTCCCCCTCCTCCTGCGCATAGCTCAAAGGCGCTAAGAGCTGATTTCAAACTTTTCTTATGAGGCATGGGATGGTGATAGGTCGGGCGTCACCGCAATTCAACGGATAGAAGGAAAAAAGAATGCCGGCGGGTTGCTGGGATTCAAATGTGACTTAAATGGCACCGGTGAAATGCGGGATGGATAAGATCGCACATCAAAATTGCCCGTGCTCCCGGCCTGCGGCTCTGAAAATCGGGAGCCATTCCTGGACTCAATGTCTGTCCCCCGCACACCTGCTGTAAAATGCCAGTATTGCTGCGGTTGATTCGGCGGGGCGCAAAACGGGAATGAAGTCAGCTTGGCAGCGAGTGGTGATGGTTTCTGGCGGGGGATTCGTGAACGGGGTTTTTACCTATTTCAGGTAGCGTTTGCCTGCTGGGAACCCGGCTTGGCGGTCGCCGGCAGTAAATGGGAGTGGCCGTGGCGCTCCATGATTTTTGCCATCTGCGAGTTCATGGTGCCGCAGAAGCGGTGGACTCGATTGAGGAGCTTCTCTGCATCGGCGCCGGACGGGAAAAGCTGGCCGAACCAATCGCGCCTGCTGAAAGTGAGCCGGTGATGCGAGTTCTCTTCTTACTTTTAGTTTTGGCCGGTTTGTTCGGTGCTCCGGACCTGCTCGCGGCGGCGTCGGGCGGTTCCGTGGAAATTGGATTTCCGCCTGCGCTGGAGAGTTACGCAGCGGGGAGTCATGCGGGTTTGCTTGAGATTCTTAAGAGCCGGATTGTGGCCGAGCCATTCAATTTGATTGCCACGATCATCTTCGTGCTGGCGATCGTGCATACTTTTTTGGCGACCAAGTTCATGCGCCTGGCGCATCACTGGCGCGATGAGCATTCGGCTAAAGTCCGCGCCGGAGTGGCCACGGAGGAGACGGGGGCGCGTTTGGGGGCGCAGGAAGCGGTTTCGTTCAAGGCGGAAGCGTTTCATTTTCTGGGGGAGGTGGAGGCCATCTTCGGGATCTGGGTGGTGCCGCTCTTGGTGGCCTTGACGTTCTACAAGGGGTGGCCGGCCGCGGAGGGCTATGTCAGTCATGGCGTGGTGTTTACGGAGCCGATGTTTGTGGTGGTGATCATGTGCATCGCCTCGACCCGGCCGGTCCTGCGCGTCGCCGAACAGGGGCTGCGACTGGTCGCCAGCATCGGCCAGGGGCGGCCGGTGGCCTGGTGGCTGTCGATTCTCACGGTGGGGCCGTTGCTGGGCTCGTTCATCACCGAGCCGGCCGCGATGACCATCTGCGCGTTGCTTCTGGCCCGGCAGTTTTATGATTTTAATCCGAGCGTGAAGTTTCGTTACGCCACGCTGGGCCTGCTTTTTGTGAACATTTCAGTGGGGGGCACGCTCACTCATTTCGCCGCGCCGCCAGTGCTTATGGTGGCCGCGAAGTGGGGCTGGGGTACGCCTTTCATGCTCGAACATTTTGGCTGGAAAGCGATCGTCGGGATCCTGTCGGCGAACCTGGTTTATTTCGGCATTTTTCGTCGTGAATTTGCCGGGCTGCGCCGATCTGTGGAGGCCGAGATGCAGCCGGAGCAATGGAGCGACCGGCCGGATCCGGTGCCGTCGTGGGTGACTGTGGTGCATCTGAGCTTCCTGAGTTGGACGGTGTTCACGGCGCATTATCCGGCGTTGTTCATTGGCGGCTTTCTCTTTTTCCTGGCGTTCACCGCCGCGACCGAGCACCACCAAAATCCGCTGAGTCTCAAGCCGGCATTGCTGGTGGGCTTCTTTCTCGGGGGACTGGTTATTCACGGGGGGCTGCAGGGCTGGTGGATCGAGCCGGTGCTGGCCCGCTTGGGCGAGACCCCGTTGCTGCTCGGGTCCGCGGGGCTCACGGCTTTTAATGATAATGCGGCGATCACGTATCTCGCCACCCTGGTGCCGAGTTTCACTGAGGGTTTGAAATACGCAGTGGTGGCCGGGGCTGTGACTGGCGGCGGGCTGACTGTGATTGCCAATGCGCCAAATCCGGCCGGGCAATCGATCCTCGCAAGTTATTTTCAGGACGGGGTCGCGCCGATGAGCCTTGCGCTTGGAGCGCTGATCCCGACGGCGATCATGGCCGCTTGTTTTCTTTTCCTGTAGCGCGCGTGGAGTTTGGCCATTGATGGAAATTGGCCAACCTCCAGCGCGTCGAAGGTGGAGCAACTCTACAGCCCAGTGGCAACGCCCCGCTGCCATTAAGTTAAGGACTCGGTCGGCGTAACGGTGGGTGAACGGCCGTGGAATCGCACGGGTATTGTGGCCCTACAGGCCACTGATCGCTAACGTGTGTTGCTCATGTCGTTGCCATTGACTTTCATATCTTCGCACCTTCGGCGCTCGGAGTCGCAGCGGCCGCTCATTGGAATTCTTTCTTCGACTTCAGGCGCGGGTGCTGTTTGATCGGTGGTCCCGTGAGTTTGTTATCCATTTTCCAGAGGCTCTCGATCCAGCGCAAGGTGTGGCTGGGATTCGGACTGGTCCTGGTAATGCTGGCCACGGTCGGTGTTGTCACTTGGCGGACGACTTTGCGGTTGATGCGCGGGACGGAGTTGGTGTCGCAATCGCGGGATGTGATCGAGGTCGATGGGCGGCTGATGCTTTCCATCGCTGAGCTGGAGTCCGCCTGGCGCGGCTATCTCCTGAGCGGCAATGAGCCTTACTTGGAGCACTCAAGATTGGTTAAGGGCGAGATCGTCGCCACGCTGGAGATTCTTAAAATCAGTTTGGGGGAGCGCCCCGATCAGACTGCGCGTCTGGATTCGTTGGAGAATTTGTTGAATCACTGTTTCGCCCTTTATGCGCAGGAGACGGAGGCTTTCCGGAAGCAAGGCCTGGGAGCGGGCTCGGTGCTGCTCGAATCCCCGGAGTTGAAAAAGTGCCACGAGGATATTCGCCAAGTTTATGCGTCGATGAATGTGAGCGAGCGGCAGGAGCTGTATCGGCGCGTGGCGTTGACGCGAAAGAGCGGGGACGCCACCACGTCGGTGGTCACGTTGGGGACGACTCTGGCGGTCTTGGTTTTGCTCGGGGCCGGTAAAGTGATTTTGGGCGATGTGGCGGCGCGCCGCCGTGCCGAGGACGCGTTGGCCGAGCAGCATAATCTGCTGAGCTCGATCATCGATGCCCTGCCCGATCAGGTTTTCGTGAAGGACTTGAATGGCCGGTATATCATGGATAATCGCGCCCACCGGGAGTTCCTCCACCTGGCTCCGGGGGAATCCATTGAGGGCAAAACGGCTTTCGATTTGTTCCCTAATGCCGCTGCGGTTCTCTCGCACGCCAGCGAACAGGAGGTCTTTGAGACCGGTCGCGCGATCCGGAATCGCGAGGAATCCACCGTGTCCGGGGGCGGCGCCGAAGCTTGGCTGTCGACGAATAAAGTGGCGCTGTGGGATTCTGGGGGCCGGATTATGGGGTTGGTGGGAGTGGGCTCGGACATCACTGAGCGTAAGGAATCGGAGGAACAACTGAAGCGTTTTTCCGGTCAACTGGAGCGCAGCAATGCCGAGTTGCAGAGCTTCGCGTCCGTGGCCTCTCATGATTTGCAGGAGCCCTTGCGCAAGATCCTGGCTTTCGGGGATCGGCTTCGGATCAAGTGTGCGCCGCAACTCGGGGAGGTGGGGCTGGATTACCTGGGGCGGATGCAAAATGCCGCGCAGCGCATGAGTGTGTTGATCCAGGATTTGCTCAAACTCACGCGGGTGACCAGTCGGGCCCAGCCCTTTGAGCGTTGCGAGCTGTCGTCGGTGTTATGTGCGGTAATCTCGGATCTGGAGGTGGCCATTGAACAGAGTGCTGCGATCATTCGCGTCGGACCGTTGCCGAATGTTTTGGGCGACCCCGTGCAGCTCGGGCAGCTTTTTCAAAATCTGCTCAGCAACGCGCTCAAGTTTCAGCGCCCAGGGCTCGCCCCGGAAATCAGGGTCGAAGCCGCGCCCGCGCTGGATCCCAATGGACTGGCGGCCGGTGAGACGTGGGAGATTTTTGTGCGCGACAACGGGATCGGGTTTGAGTCGAAATTCGAGGAGCAGATCTTTGTCGTGTTTCAGCGGCTGCATAGTCGCAGCGAATATGAAGGCACGGGCATCGGCCTGGCTTTATGCCGGAAAATTACTGATCGCCACAGTGGCAGCATTGTGGCAAAGAGCACGGAAGGGCAGGGGGCGACTTTCATCGTGACTCTGCCCGTCGCTGCACCCACCTCCCCGCTCCATGAATAGACATGCCATGCCGATCACGATTTTGATGGCAGACGACGATGAAGATGACCGGCGCTTGACGCAGGAGGCGCTGGAGGAAGGCCGGATTATCAACGAGGTGAAGTTCGTGGATAATGGCGAGGAGCTGATGGATTATCTGCGCCGGCAAAATCGGTTTGCCCCGCCGGCCGTTGCGCCTCGGCCAGGCTTGATTTTATTGGATCTCAATATGCCGCGCAAAGACGGGCGCACGGTGCTCAAGGAGATCAAGGGCGATCCCGAGCTGCGGCAGATCCCGGTGGTGGTGCTGACCACGTCCAAGGCCGACGAGGATATTTACAAAAGCTACGATCTGGGCGTGAACTCGTACATCGTCAAGCCGGTGACTTTCGAGGCGCTGGTGGACATCTTGCAGACCTTGGAAAAATACTGGTTCGAGATTGTGGCGTTGCCGCCCGAGAAGGAGTGAGCCCGGGGGCGGGCGCTGTTTTTTTGCTGCCTGTTGGGCGCGGGGCATGGCATCAGATCGTGCATGTCATTGACGCCTGAACAACTTGCCGCGCTGCGGCGCGAGTATTCGCTGGAACCGTTGCGCCGTGCGAATCTGGAGCCCGATCCCATCGCGCAGTTCAATCGCTGGCTCGCGCAGGCTGTCCAAGCCGAGGTGCTCGAACCCAACGGGATGATTCTGTCCACAGTCGACGCGGCCCAGCAGCCGTGGTCGCGCACGGTTTTGCTGAAGATCTGCGACGGACGCGGCTTTACCTTTTTCTCGAATTACGAGAGCGACAAAGGTCGTCAGATCGCGGCGAATCCGCGGGTGGCTTTGACGTTTTGGTGGGGCGCCATGGAACGACAGGTCAATGTGACCGGCGTCGTCAGTCGCTCCACGCCTGAGGAAAGCGCACGTTATTTTCATTCGCGCCCGGTGAGCAGTCAACTGGGGGCGTGGGCTTCGCAGCAAAGTGCGCGTGTGCAGGGCCGCGCCCAGCTCGAACATCAATTGGACGAAGTGGAGACAAGGTTTGCGGGTTCGGTGATCCCGCTACCCGCGCATTGGGGCGGTTTTTGCGTGAGTCCATTGAGCGTGGAGTTTTGGCAAGGCCGTAAGAATCGTCTGCATGATCGGCTCCGCTACACGCGCCAGGCCGGGAGCGAGTGGAGCCTGGAACGCCTGTCGCCCTGATTTAGTGGCGATGCTGTAACGCCGCGGATGTAATTCTACTTTGTTGCGTTTGTAAATATTCGGTGATCGCATCTCAATTCTTGCGGCTTTAACAAGCCGCAGAGATTCAGAAGGGCCGGATAGTGCGCGGGCCGGTCGAAGGGGAAGTTATGAAGTATGAATGATGAGAATTCGCAGGCTCACCCTGTCACTTCC
>JAYTYG010000102.1:0-2823 GCA_043742585.1 Spartobacteria bacterium | reverse complement strand
GGGATGAATAACTCGCATTTTCTCAATCCCAATGGGCTGCCTATCGAGGGGCAATATTCCACGGCCCGGGACATGTCCAAGGTGGCGATGGCGGCGTATCGCAATCGTTTCATCCGCAGCGCTGTCTGTATGAAGTCGATGACGTGGCGATACAATGACGGGCGTGAGCGGTCGTTCGACACGACGAACCGGGTGCTCAAGAATTATGCGCTCTGTAACGGTATGAAAACAGGTTATACAAACGCTGCGGGCCATTGTTTGATTTCCAGTGCTTCCGACGGCAAGCGGGATGTGATCGCGGTGGTGCTGGGCGCCGGGCGTGACGCCATCTGGGCTGATTCCTATCGTTTGCTGGCTTGGGGTTTGAATAAACGTTGAGCTGGGCTGCACGCTGAGCCGTGGGCGGCAGGCATCCACAGCCGTAGGCGGCAGGTGTCACAGTGTATTTTCCATTCCCTCTCCCCAAGATCCGCCATGCAACCTTCAATTGAGGAAGAACTCGACGAGCTGCGTTCGCTTTCTTTGCTTCGCAAGCTGCGCACGGTGGAGGCGTCCCAGCAGCCCGCCATGGAGTTGGCGGGTCGCAAACTGCTCAATTTTTCCTCCAACGATTATCTCGGTTTGTCCACGGAGCCCGCTTTGCGCGAGGCCGCAAAGGCGGCCATCGATCAATACGGTGTGGGTGCCGGCGCGTCCCGGTTGGTTTGCGGCACGTTGACGCCGCATGTGATTCTGGAAGAGCGGCTCGCGGAGTTTAAACAAACGGAGGCGGCGCTGGTGTTTTCCAGCGGCTACGCGGCGGCGGTGGGGGCCTTGAGCGGGTTGCTTAATAAGGATGATGTGGTGATCGTGGATAAGCTTTGCCATGCCTCGCTCATCGATGGGGCGCGGATCAGCGGAGCGATTATTCGTGTGTATCCGCATAATCATCTCGGCAAACTTGAAAGCCACCTCAAGTGGGCTCGTGAGAGTTATCCCACGGCCCGGGTCCTGGTGGTCACGGAATCGGTTTTCAGCATGGATGGCGACTGGTGTTCGCTGGAGGCCATCGTGGGAATTAAAAATCGTTACTCCGCCATGCTGCTGCTTGATGAGGCGCATGCGGTGGGAGTGATCGGACTGAATGGTCGCGGTTTGGCGCATCAGCTGGGAGTGGAAGCTGAGGTGGATATTTTGCTGGGCACATTGAGCAAAGCGCTGGGGGTGAGTGGCGGGTATATCTGTGCGCGCCAGGAGATCATTGATTTGTTAGTGAACCGGGCGCGAAGCTTCATTTATTCCACGGCCTCGTCACCGTCAGTGGCCGCGGCCGGGACTGCGGCTGTGGAGTTCATGCTGTCTCTGGCGGGAGAACGGCGGCGGCAGATATTGCGGGCGAATCTCATGCATCTAGCGGATGAAATGCCGAGCCTCATCGCCAATGGTAAGAAGATCCAGAGCGCCATTATCCCCATCATTATAGGAAGCGCTGAAGCCGCCCTTGCCGCTTCTCAATCCCTTGCAGAAAAGGGTTTCTTTGTTCCCGCTATTCGTTTCCCAACCGTGCCTCGCGATTCCGCCCGGTTGCGCGTGACCGTTTCCGCCCGGCACACGCCCACTCAGATTAGCGCGCTCGGGGCTGCGCTGCGTGGGCTGCCTCCGACGGCTGTGATTTCCTAGCCGGGCATCGCCGGGGATTCTTGGGCTGTGGCGAGTCCCAGGGTTTCCCGGCTGTTCCGGGAAAAGCTCAGGCCTGAAAGTGCGCCAGGGCTGTGGATGGCTTTTTCAAGGCAAATGACTTTGAAGTTTTGGCCCAAAAGAGTGGGATGCATCAGTGTCTTAAACGCTCGGATTTCACGGTCGCGTTCCGGGCTATTGACCTCGATATCCGAGAAGTGCAGCCGGCTGAGTCCCACCATAAAGTGATGCTGGTCGGTGAACCCAGATACGCGCAGCCCGGCCGCTTCCGCCGCCTCCGCGACTGAGGTGAATTCGACGTGTGTGGTGAGGTCGACTTTCCCCGGATCCGCCAGTGGATCTTTGACTCGTTGATGGTGGGCATACCCGCTGAGCGTGCCTTCCATGCGCTCGGGTCGGTAATACTCGGCGCGAGCCCAGCCGTAATCGATAGCCAGGATATAACCGGCTTGGAGTTTGCCTGCGACTGCTGTGGCCCATTGCTGTGCAGCCAGATTGATCTCGCAGATGTAGCCGTTGGGCGGCGCGCTCGGGAGTCGCTCCACGGCATCGGTCAGAGCGGGAGTGGAGATCGGGCCGTTAACAAAGTGAAAGCGCCCGCCCTCGCAGGCCACGTATTGCTCCTCCCATTTTTGCTGGTTCCAGACCAGCCGATGAACGGGAAATGCGTCGAGCAGTTCGTTGGAGAAATGGATGCCGACGAAACCCTGGAGATCATCCAGGTGTTGGAGCCAGCGGATTGGGACGTGGCTGAACTCCGCCAGAGTCTGTTGCTGGTGCGCGCTTTGTCGCGTGCAAGGCTCTACAATGGTATAGCGGAGTGCGGCGAGGCAGTTCGGGTCTTGGGACTGCAGCGCATGCAGCAGGTCGCGCGCAAAATCGCCTCGGTGGGCGCCTTGTTCAACGAAGTTGAACTCCATTGGTTGCCCCATCAATCGCCACATCTCCGCGACCTGCCTGGCAATCAATGCCCCAAAAAGCGGCCCCACGCTGACGCTGGTGTAGAAATCGCCGGCCCGTCCAATCGCCGCGTGGCCGGAGCTGTAATAGCCCCAATCTGGATGGTAAAGGGCTTGAGTCATGAATTCGCGGAAGGTGAGGGGACCTGCGTTGGCGATTTTTATTTGCAGTAACTCGGCTAACTCC
>JAYTYG010000101.1:0-6143 GCA_043742585.1 Spartobacteria bacterium | reverse complement strand
TCCGGGCCGGCGGGGTCGAGCTTGTAAGCCTCGCCGGGCTTGGTGCCGGCGAGCAATCCGGTGGGGATGAGTTGGCCTTTGGCGATGTCCCTCTGCTGATGATCAATCGCGGCGCCGATTTTAGCGAATGCCGGGAGCTCTTTTCTAAAGCCGCCGATGAGCTTGGAGCTGCCGGCTTGTTCGCGGATCTGATAGTTATAAACCGGCCCCAGGTTTTGGCCCGGCAGGATGAAAGTCATTTGTCCGGGGCCAAGGAGGCGGGACTGGCCATTGGGGCTGGTGACTCGGCCATGGCCTTCGACCAGGAGCACTTTGAACCCGCCGTTCGGTGTGGTGACCACGATGATCGTGGTGCCCAGCACCGCGGCGGTCGCTGCGGCGGTTTTAATCGTGCCGCCGCCTTTGCCTGAGGGCGAATTGAAGAGCACGCTGCCGCGTTGGAGATTGATCTCGCGTTTGTCGGGCTCGAACGAGAACAGCGTGTTGGCGCCCACACGCGTCACGGTTTGATCCGGGGCGATCATTTCCACGCGGGAGTCGGGGCCGGTGCGCATCACATTTGGAGTGACGAAGACATCATTTAACTTTGCGGCCTTTTGGGACTTGGTCGTCGGATTGATGATGGTGACGTCCTTGACGAGCTCGGTGATGGTGGAGCGCTCTAGGTTCACTGCGTGGGCGAGGGGGGCGAGTAGCGCCAGAGCGCAGAGGGTCGGGGAGAACGCGCGAAGTTGCATAGGGGGATGGGCTAAAGCAGGGTGGCGGGAGCTGGAATCGTGCGCGCGCTTAGATTATCCCGAAAATAGACGATTGAAACAAGGCGGGCGCGCAGGCGGCGGAGTGCGTTAGGAGCCCAAGCTACGGATGAAAATGCGCCGTGCAAACGCAGTGTAACTCATTCAACGCCTGCTGCTTGTGAGCATTAATTGATTTGAGCTTCGGCGCAGGGGATCATCCGCGCAGCCGTGCGCTTTTTTGAAGGATGAATGATGCGGGTTCGGCCAACGCAGGGGCCGTTAAGTCCGATGGCCTGCTCTTCCTTCATCATTCCTCAGAGCGGCTCGACGGTGGTGAGCCCGGTGGTGATCGTCCAAGCGTCCGCGGCCGGCATGCGCTTGAGTTCATGGCCGGCGCCCCAGGAATCCGAGAAGAGGATTTCGTTGGAGCTGGAGTTATAGCCGATGATCAAGCGCATGTGGCCGCCTGCATTCTGGGGGATGCCGGGCTCGGGGTTGAGGCCGAGCTCGACGCACCAAAGGAGTGGGATGCCTTGATCGATATTGCTTTGAACCGCCCGTTGGAACCGGGACAGATCGGAGCTGTTTTTCGTCCGCGCTTCCTTGAGCACCGCGTAGTCGAGATTTTTGTAAATGGCCGCGACGTCAATCATATGCGACAGGGGCGGGATCTCTGCTGCATGAGCGTGCTTGGCCGCACGGTTGTAGTCTTTGACCAAGTCCTGGATGGCTTTGACGTTTTGCTCTTCAACCATCCGCACCCGGACATGGAGCCGGGTGGCGATTTTCTTAAGCGCGCCGAACATGCCTTCAGAGCTGGTGCCTGTTTTTGAGTCGCTGTTGGCGATCTGGGCGAGCTCATTGGCATCCACAGCGATACCGTAATAGCGCATCACCCGCTCAGTGGCCGCCACCACGCAGTAGCCTTTCTGGCCTTGGTCGATCATGGGCACGTCGAAGAGCCACGTGTCGCCAGTCGCGTTGTCGCGTTTGACATGCATCAGGCCTGTAAACTTCGCCCGCGTTATGTTGGTGGCGCTCGCTAGCAAACTCGCCTTGTGTTCCGGTGGCGTGATTTCCAAGCGCACAAATTCCGCCCGGAACGGGATGTTCCGGGTTTTGACTTCCTTGGTGAAGCTGTATTCGAGGAGGTAATGGCCTTTGTCAGTCTGCCATTGGAGGCCCTCGGCTTTGACCGCATTGGTGGCGTCTTTGCCGCGCACGGAGAATTTAGTGGCGGTGAACTTGTTGAGGGCTGCCGCTGAGAGTCCGACGAGGGATTCGTAATGTTCTTTATCGAGCTCGCCGGCATCGCCCCGGGCGTAAAACGCGGCGGTGATTTCTTTGAGAGAGTCGCCGTCGAACCGGGCGACCACTTCGTATACGCGGAGGCCGAAGAGCGTCAGGCCCGGAGCGGCCGCGCGCGCCGAATCCCTGGCGCTGGATGTCCACTGAAATGGTAAACTCCCGGTCGCGGCTTGGAACTGGTCCTGTTTGAGGGTCCAGAGCTTTTCCGCGCCGAGAATGGGGTCGAGAGCCTGAGCAGAGGCGTTGGTGATTGAGCCCAACGCCAGGCAAAGAAAGCAAAACAACCGAGTCAAAGTAATCATCAGTAGGACAATTGGAACGTGAGACGGCGGCTGCGCCGGTGGCGGATTAAGTCAGCGGCTGTTGTTGGGTCAGGCAGTGGAAGGCGCCCAGGCCCCAGATCAATTCCCGGCAATCGATCGGGACAATGGTGCGCGCGGGAAACATTTTTTCGAGGACGGCAATGGCCCAGCGATCGTTGGAATCTGCAAATGTGGGCAGCAGGACGACTTTGTTGGCGATATAGAAGTTCGCGTAACTGGCCGGTAACCGCTGGCCGTCCCGCATGATCTTTGAGGGCATGGGGAGGGTGTGGACTTCGATGGGCGTGCCGTCTTCGGTATCCATCGTGCGCAACAGTTCGAGATTGGCGCGCAGCGGCTCAGCGTTGGAATCGGTGGTGTCTTCCTCGACGACGGTGACGACGGTGGTGGGATTGACGAAGCGCGTGAGGTCGTCGATGTGCCCGTCGGTGTCATCGCCTTCAATGCCGTCTCCGAGCCAGAGGATGTTTTTGACCCCTAAAAAGTCGCGCAGCTTTTGCTCGATATCGCGTTCGGTCAGGTCCGGATTGCGGTTGGGATTGAGCAGGCAGGATTTGGTGGTGAGCAAAGTGCCGGTGCCGTTGACTTCGATGGAGCCGCCTTCGAGCACCATGCCCGGGGAGTAGATGGGCAGGCCGAGCTTTTCGCCAATGATCGTCGGCACTACGTCGTCATCGTCGAAGGGCGGGTATTTCCAGCCCCAGGCGTTGTAGTCCCAGTCCAGGATCGCCAGGTTCGGATCTTTCTCCCGGGTCAGGAAAATCGGGCCGTGATCGCGGCACCAAGGTTCGTTGGTTGGGATATGGAAGAAGGTGACGTGATCGGACTTGGCGCGGGCTTTGGCGAGTTGCTTGCGGACTTCGGCTTCGTGGGCATCGTCGCAGACGTTGATGTGGACGGCTTCGGACCCGTGCAGGGCGTGCACCATTTTCGCAAATGCGGGCATGACCCGGTCGTAGGCGCCGGGAAAGCTGATGCCGTTGCGCCGGGGCCAGGAGAGCCAGGTGGCCGCGTGCGGTTCCCATTCAGCGGGCATGCGGTAGCCCAATGCGGCGGGCGTGGAAATAGAGGGAGCTGCGGTGGGAATTTCCATGCTAATCAATGAAACGTTTTTGGATTTCGGAATAGGCATCTATCCGGCGATCGCGGAAAAATGGCCAGTGGGTGCGTTGTTTGTCGAGCAGTTGGAGGTCCACTTCGACGAGGAGAATCTCTTCTTCACTGATCGAGGATTTCCCTATGATCTGGCCGCAGGGGTCGGCCACGAAGCTTTGTCCCCAGAACTCAATGCCAGGGCCGCCATCGGGCGCCTCGTGCCCGACCCGGTTTGGCACCGCCACGTAACAGCCGTTGGCGATGGCGTGGCTGCGTTGGATGGTTTCCCACGAGTCGTGCTGGCGCTTGCCGTATTCGGCTTTTTCGCCGGGATGCCAGCCGATCGCTGTGGGGTAAAATAGGATCTGGGCGCCGTGCAGGGCGGTGAGGCGCGCGGCTTCCGGATACCATTGATCCCAGCAGATGCACACGCCGATCCGGCCGTAGCGGGTGTCCCAGGCGCGGAACCCAAGGTCGCCCGGAGTGAAATAGAATTTCTCGTAAAAGCCCGGGTCATCCGGGATATGCATTTTGCGATATTTGCCGAGGTAGGCGCCGTCGGCGTCGATGATGGCCGCCGTATTGTGATAGAGGCCGGCACTGCGCTTTTCGAACAGCGAGGCGATGATGACGATCTGATGTTCCCGGGCGGCGGCGCATAGCGCGTCGGTGCTCGGTCCGGGGATGGTTTCCGCGAGCTCGAAGTATTTGTGGTCTTCGATCTGGCAGAAGTATTGCGAGGTGAAGAGCTCTTGGAGGCAGACAATCTGTGCGCCACTCCGGGCCGCTTCCCCGAGCTTCAGCAGGGCTTTGGCGAGGTTCTCTTTCGGGTCGCTGGTGCAGGTCATTTGAACCAGCGCCAGTTTCACTTTGTTTGGATGAGAGGCCATGTGGGAAGCTATTGGGAAAAAGGGGCGTGAGGGTGGCGGGTTTCGCGCGCAGTGCCAGCGAAAAAAATCAGGGCCCGGCAAGCCGTTGCACCTGATCTTTTTCCGCTGGCCTAGGCCGCTTTTTTAATGCGCTCGTTTCAAATTCCTGCGCTCAGCCGGGGCCGCTATTTGATGGAATCGGCGGGCACAATTTTGATGCTTTCGACGATGACTTTTTCCACTGGCCGATCCCCGGGCGCGGTTTTGGTGGAGTTGATTTTTTCCAGCACGTCGTCGCCTTTGATGAGCTTGCCGAAGCCGGTGTATTTGTGGTCGAGGAACGTGGCTTGATCGTGGCAGATGAAGAACTGCGAGCCCGCAGAGTTGATGTCGTTGGAGCGGGCCATGGAGAGCACGCCGCGGACGTGGGATTTGTCATTGAACTCGGCGTCGATCTTGTAGCCGGGATCGCCTGTGCCCCAGCGGGATTGCATGCTGTCGTCCTTGGTCAGGGGATCGCCACCCTGGATCATGAAGCTGCGGATGACGCGGTGAAATGCTGTGCCGTCGTAGAACCCTTGTTTGGCGAGTTTCTTAAAGTTCTCGACGGTCTTGGGCGCGACGTCGGGCCAGAATTCGGCGATCATTTCGCCTTTGTTGGTTTTGATCACGGCCACTTCTTTGGCGTCTTCGGCGCGGGCGCCTGGCGTGAGAAATGTGCCGACGGCGCAGAGGGTGAGGAGTAGGAGCTTCTTCATAGGGCGGGCAGATTTGCCACGCAGCTTTGCCCCTGTCACGTGGAGAAATCGCGCGCTGCAATTTCCCTGGGCTTCGTTTCCGCGCTGGCTCGTTGCGGGGTGGCGTCCGGTGGATAATCGCCTTGCCTCCCGATAGCGCGACGCCGACATTCCCCGGCCTATGACCGATATCAGAATTCTCGTCAAAACGAGTCGTGGCACAATTGAGGCGACTATTTTCGCCAGCAAGGTCCCGATGACCGCCGCCAATTTTCTTAACCTCGCGCAGCGTGGTTATTATAATGGGATCACCTTTCATCGGGTGATTCCTAATTTCATGATCCAGGGAGGGGATCCGACAGGGACCGGGTCGGGCGGACCGGGTTATAAATTTGCGGACGAAATCGATCGTTCGTTGAAGCACACGAAGCCAGGCATTTTCTCGATGGCGAACGCGGGTCCAGGGACGAACGGGAGCCAGTTTTTCATCACGCACGTGCCTTGCCCGCATCTGGACGGGAAGCATGCGGTTTATGGGGAAGTGACGAAGGGTCAGGATGTTGTGAACAGCGTAGCGCAGGGTGATAAAATCACCGGGATCGAAATCCTGGATTCGACGGACGATTTGTTCGCCGCTCAAAAGGCGAATCTCGATAAGTGGAATGCCTTGATTAAGAAGTAATCTTTTCCTTTGAATTTATACGGGCGCTGCGGATAGCGGCGCCCGTGTTTTAACGCAGAGACGCGGAGCCGCAGAGGTTTTGAAGGTGCGGCGAAGGCGGAAGCCGTGCGTCTCTATTGTTAAAAAACTCTGCGCCTCGCGCCTCCGTGTTACAATCTTGGCGCCGAAGAGGTTTAACGCAGAGAGGTGGGATGGAGGGAGTTTAGAAGACGATGGAGTGGCCTTCGGTCATGACTGAAACGCGGTTTTCAATCCCTTGCGCTCGGGCACAGGCGATGAGGCGCTCCAGTGGCTCGTGCATGGGTTCGTAGCTGAGTCGGAAGGTGCCGTAGTGCATGGGCACAAGGCGTTGGGCGCCCAGTTCGGTGAAGGCTTGGACGGCTTCCTCGGGG
>JAYTYG010000100.1:0-2662 GCA_043742585.1 Spartobacteria bacterium | reverse complement strand
AGCACGTCGAGTTTCTCAACGATGGCAAGTTGCGCGCCCAGATTATCCAGACAGTTCGGACCGCAGTCGCCAAGCACAAGGGGCACCCGGCGATTTTCGCGTATCTGGTCGGCAACGAAGTCCCCACGACGATGGTGCGCTGGCTCGGAGCCGCGCGGGTCATAGAGTTTCTCGAAAAGCTGATCGCCGTAGCGCGCGAAACCGATCCGCGCCCGCTATATAGTTACGCCAGTTATCCGCCGACCGAGTATCTACTCCCGCAAAACGTCGATTTCTATACGTTCAATGTCTATCTCGAGCGCCAGGCCGACTTCGAACGTTACCTGGCCCGGCTCCAAAATCTGTCTGAAGACAAACCGCTGATTCTCGGCGAGTTCGGGCTCGATACCTTGCGCAAAGGCCAGCAAATGCAGGCCGACGTGCTCGACTGGCATCTCGATGTCGTCGTCAAAGGCGGCGCCGCCGGGACGATCTTCTTCTCCTGGACCGATGAATGGTTCACCGGCGGAATGGAGATTACGGACTGGGAGTTCGGGTTGGTCACGCGCGAGCGCGAACCCAAGCTGGCGTATCATCGGCTGCACGAGAAACTTGCTGGCAACGCCCCTATTACTTCGCGAGTCGAACTGCGGGCGTATCCGATGGTCTCCGTAATCGTTTGCAGCTACAACGGCGCCCAGACATTAGTCGACTGTTTGACGTCATTAGATGAAGTTAACTATCCCAACTTTGAGATCGTTCTGGTCGATGACGGCTCAAAGGATAACACGCAGGAACTCGTGGCCAGTTGGCTCGAAAAACGCAGTCGCGATCCGCAACGCAAGCTGCCCGCTTTCCAGAATATCATTCAGGTAAACATGGGGCTGAGCTACGCGCGCGCAATGTGGGCGCGCATGCCGCGCTGGGCGATGTCTTCGCTTACACGGACTCGGACTGCATGCCTGATCCGGACTGGCTGTATTATCTCATAGGCACTTTGCTCAGCGGCAATTTCGCAGGCGTTGGCGGTCCCAACATCTCGCCCCCGGCGGCCAACTGGATTCAAGCGGCGGTGGCGGCGGCGCCCGGCGGCCCGAGTCATGTGTTGCTGACAGACGTGGTGGCGGAACATATCCCGGGCTGCAACATGGCGTTTCATCGGTGGGCGTTCGATAGCGTGGGCGGGTTCGACCCGGAGTATCGAAAAGCGGGAGACGACGTGGACTTCTGCTGGCGACTGCAAACCAATGGCGGGGCAATCGCCTTCAGCCCGAGCGCGATTGTTTGGCATTACCGGCGGTTCACGCTACAGGCGTTCCGCAAGCAGCAGGAAGGCTATGGCGAAGCGGAAGCGATGCTGCGTTTCAAGCACCTGATCTTTTTCGGCCCCACCGGGCAGGCCAAATGGAAGGGCCAAATCTATGGGGCGCCGCGATTTACGTGGCTGCTGAATCGGCCGATTATTTATCACGGAGTGTTTGGGCAGGGACTATTCCAGTCGATCTATCCTGCGGCCCAGAGCGCGGTGGCGGCTTACCTTGGCAGTATAGAATGGGTGGCGCTGACTGCGTTTATATTCGTGGTCACGGTGGCGTTTCCGAACCTGCGCATTGTGCCGTTGCTGATGTTCGGCGGCACGTTCCTGGTTGGCCTTAGCTATATGGTCAACGCCAGGATCGAACCCAAGTTCGATACCATCCGGGCCCGGTTACTGGTGGCGTTCCTGGCCTTGGTGCAGCCCTTGGGCCGTGGCTGGGCGCGTTATTTCACTTGGCTGAAATACAAGAGGACTCCGGGGAAAGTGATATCTGCACCGGAAAGCGGCGTCACTCCCGCCAGCCACAAAGGCAGCATCTCGCGACTCAATCTCTGGAATGAAACCGGCCAGGGCCGCGAAAGTTTGCTCACCGAAATCTTTGCGTTGCTCGAAAGCGAAGGCTGGCGTTACTCGGCTGATACTGGCTGGAAAACCTGGGACGTACAGATATACGGAAATCTATGGTGGATTATTAAGTTATCCACGGTCACAGAATATCATGGCGGCCCGAAATGCCTAACTCGGGTGAACCTGGGATTGAAGATGGTGGTGACGACGTTCCTAACTAACTTCATCGCGCTCACTGCACTGCTATATAGGCAGGCGTTCACATCTAACAGGGATCTATTGTGGTGGGCGGCCTATGCATTTTTCGCTGTGATCCTGTTCCTCAGGGCCTGGCGCCTCAAGCGCCGCGTGGCTGACCTGGTGATCGCCGCCGGCAACCGCTGCGATTTGCAACGGGTACACGGCGACCGAGGTCGGGCCAAGGCAGCGGTGTGATGCGCCTGCGCTTGGCGCTCGCCGCAGAATGCGCGCTATTGCTGGCGGCGAGCGCTTTTGGGGAGTTCACCCAAAGCACTTATGCGGCGCGCTGCGTGGCGCTGCTGTTCGGGGCCGGCGTCTGTTTCCTGCTCGCATTGCGGTGGAGAGGCGCCGCGCCGGCCCGGATCGCAGCGCTGCCCGCCGGGTCAGCGCAGCCGGATGAAGCAGCGCCGGCCAAGCCCAGGCGCGGGGTTTCCGCAGGCACATTCTGGGTCGCAGCCATCGCCCTGCGGTTGGCCATGCTCGGCTGTGAACCCGGAGACGATACCTGGCGCTATATCTGGGAAGGCCGGATCCAACTCCATGGCTTTAACCCCTATC
>JAYTYG010000099.1:0-4705 GCA_043742585.1 Spartobacteria bacterium | reverse complement strand
TCTTACCGCCGCCTGCCTGCTTGTGTTCAAGCTGTAGATTCTCGATCGCATGCCCGGGTGCCTGCACCACCACCCAGCCGCAGTCGTCAAACCCTTTGCGGCCGGCCCGGCCCCCGATCTGATGAAAGTCGCGAGCGCTCAGGATCCCGGTTTTTTGGCCCCCGAACTTGCAGAGCTGGGTGAAGAGCACGGTGCGAATGGGCACGTTGATTCCTACGCCCAGGGTGTCGGTGCCGCAGATGACTTTGAGCAATCCCTGCTGGGCGAGTTGCTCGATGAGGACGCGGTATTTAGGTAAAAGCCCGGCGTGATGGAGGCCGATTCCATGTCGGAGCCATTTCTTAATATCGGGTCCATAGGGGCTGCTGAATTTGAAGCCCTCGATGGCCGCTGAGATAGCTGTCTTTTCCTCCTTCGTACAGACATTGATGCTGGTGAAGTCCTGTGCGCTCTGGGCCGCTTCGAGTTGGGTGAAATGCACTACGTAGACTGGGCCTTTGCCGCCGGTGATTAATTCCTCCAGCGCCTTGGAAAGTGGGGTCTCTGAATACGAATATTCGAGCGGCACTGGCCGATCTTTGGAGTGCACGGTGACTGTGGGCAGTCGGTTGATCCGGGTGAGTTCTTCCTCAAAAAATGCGGTCTCGCCCAACGTGGCTGACATCAACAAAAAGCGGGTCTGGGGCAGGGTCAATAATGGCACCTGCCAAGCCACGCCGCGCTCGCGGTCGGCGTAGTAATGGAATTCGTCCATGATGACGTCGTGGACGTTGGCCAGGGCGCCCTCGCGCAGGGCGATATTGGCCAGGATCTCTGCGGTGCAACAAAGGATGGGGGCGTCGCGATTGACCGTGGCGTCGCCGGTGCTCAGTCCGACGTTGTCTGGCCCGAACTCGCGGCACAGAGCGAGCCATTTCTCATTGACCAGCGCCTTGATGGGGCAGGTGTAAATGGAGCGTTTGCCTTGGGCCAACGCCTTGAAGTGCAGGGCCGTGGCCACCAGTGATTTGCCGGAGCCTGTCGGCGTATTGAGGATGACATTCTTTTCGTCGAATAGCTCCAGTATGGCCGCCTCTTGGGCGGGATATAGCTGTAGTTTCCGGCTTTCTATATAGTCTAGGAATCGACCTAAAAGGGTGTCGCTATCGGTGGTCCCGTCCTTGGGGATGAAGTCGCAAAGAGTGGGAGGAAGCATGGGAGTTATGAAGGATGAAGGATGAATTATGAAGGGGAGGGGAGGGGAGGCGGGGAGGTATGAAGGATGAAGTATGAATTATGAAGGGGGATTATGCCGGGTTCATGTTTCATGTTTCATAATTCATAATTCATAACTCCCAATTCATGGGGTGTGTGCTTTTGAGTTTTTGGCGATGGTGGTGAAGATCGCGGTCAGTTGATTGCACTCGTCTTGGAGCGCCGTGAGGCGGGTCGCCGGGAGGATTCCCGATTCGGCCAGGAGTTCGAGCCAGTAGGCTGTTTCCTCGAGTTCCTTGAGGCAGTCGCCGAGTTTGGAGATGAACTCCGGTTTCGACCGGGCGCGATATGCCTCTCGATAGTTGGCGCCGATCGAGGTGCCGGATCGGAGCGCTTGCTTTCCTATCACCTGCGCCTCGGTCGTGCGCGGCAATGCCGAAAACATCTTCACGATACGTAATGCGAACGCCTTCGTCCGCTCCCGCAAATCGCCGTGCTCTTCCTGCACGGTAAGGTTGTCGAGATCTCTTGTTTCATCATTCATAATTTATCCCTCATCCTTTCTCCCAAGCGGTCTCTCCTGGTTCATCATTCATAATTCATCCTTCATCCTTCCTCCATCCTCCATCCTCCTTCATAATTCAGGCCTCATGGAAATAGGCCAAGTAGTTTCAGGACAACGTTTAGTTAGCGACAGTGAACCCGAGCTCGGGCTCGGTATCGTGCTCAAAGCCGAGTTCGGTCGCGTGGAAGTTTTCTTCCCCGCCGCAAGCGAGCAACGCCAGTATTCGATCAAATCCGCGCCGTTACGCCGGGTGGAGTTCAAGGAAGGCGACCGCATCAAGCTCCACAGCGGTGAACAGCTCGTGGTCGACTCCGTGGAGGCGCGCAAGGGACTGCTCTTTTACACCGTCGCAGGCCGGGAAATAGCCGAGGCGGAACTCTCCGACACCATCAGTTTCAGCAAGCCCGAAGACCGGCTCCTAGGCGGCCAAGTCGACGAGGCCCACACCTTCGAGCTCCGGGTCGAAGCCCTGTATCGGCGCAGCGACATGCGCAAATCGCCCGTGCGCGGCTTTGTCGGCGGGCGCGTGGACATGATCGCGCACCAGATGTTCATCGCCTCGGAAGTGGCTTCGCGCCTGCTTCCCCGGGTGCTGCTGGCGGACGAGGTGGGCTTGGGTAAAACCATCGAAGCCGGTCTGATCCTGCATCGCCTGCACCTGACGGGCCGGGCCGAGCGGATCCTCATCCTGCTGCCCGAGCCGCTCATTCATCAATGGTTTGTCGAACTATGGCGGCGGTTTAACTTGTTGTTCAGCCTCTTCGATCAGGAACGCTGCGAATCGATCCAGCTCAATCAGCCCGACGCCAATCCTTTTCTCGACAGTCAGTTGGTGATCGCCAGCCTCGAGTTCCTCAATAGCAATCCCGCGCGCGCCCAGCAGGCGCTTGAGGCCGGCTGGGATTTGCTGGTGGTCGATGAAGCCCATCACCTCGCCTGGTCCCCAAAAAGCGCCAGCCCTGAGTATAGCCTCGTCGAAGCGCTTTCGGCCAAAACCCCGGGCCTGCTCCTGCTCACCGCCACCCCGCAACAGCTCGGGCCAGAAAGCCATTTCGCCCGGTTGCGACTCCTTGACGCGGAACGTTACACGGATCTCGACGCTTTTCTGGCCGAGGCCGATCACTACGAACAAGTCGCGAAAGCCGTGGATCGGCTGCTGGCTGGCAAACCGCTCACGGCCGCCGACAGCGAGTTATTCGGCGCCAAATCCCCGCGGATCCGCCGTCATTGCGACGAGCTGATCGCCGGCGATAAAACCGCCCGGACGCGGCTCGCCTCGGACTTGCTCGACGCCTTTGGCACGGGCCGTGTGATGTTCCGCAACACGCGGGCCGCGCTCACCGGCTTTCCCGAACGCAAAGCGACTTTGGCGGCGGTGGAGCCGGGCAAAGAGCCTGAGCCGATCAAGGACAAAGTGCGCTGGCTGGTGTCGTTGCTCAAGGAGCTGGGTGATAGCAAGGTGCTGCTCATCTGTCGCACGCGCGAGCTGACCGAGGACATCAGCGCGCGGCTCATGCGCGAGATGCAGGTCAACTGCGGCCTTTTTCACGAAGGGCTCACCCTGCTTCAGCGCGATCGCAATGCCGCCTATTTTGCCGAGCCCGATGGGGCGCGGATATTGATCTGCTCTGAGATCGGGAGCGAGGGGCGCAACTTTCAATTTGCGCATCACCTGGTGCTTTTTGACCTGCCGCTCAATCCCGAGTTGCTCGAACAACGCATCGGGCGTCTGGATCGGATTGGCCAGACCGCCACGATCCAGATTCACGTGCCTTACGTGGCAGGGAGCGACTCCGAAGTGCTCGCGCGCTGGTATCAGGAAGGGCTCAATGCGTTTGAAAAAAACCTGCACGGCGCGACCGAAATCGCCCAGGCGCTGGGGAAAGATCTCGCCGGATTGATGGCCAAATTCGATGCGAAAAAGCTCACCGCCTTTCTCACCAAATCCCGCCAGCAATCGGCCAAGGTCGCCAAGAAACTCGATCGCGGGCAGGACCGGCTGTTGGAGCTGAGCTCGTGTCGGACTGAAGCCGCAGCGGCGGTCATCGGGCAGATCCGAGCGGCCGATGAAGAGGAAAAGTTTGAGGCATTTTTCGTGCGGTTGATGGATCACTTCGGGGTGCACATCGAGGACCTGGGCGGCGGCCACCGCAGCTACGTGCTGCGGCCCAGCCCCTTGATCAAAGACGGGTTCCCGACGCTGACCGAAGAGGGGATGTCGGTCACATTCCAGCGTGCACGCGCGCTCAGTCGGGAAGACCTCGGGTTTATGAGCTGGGATCATCCCATGGTTCACGGGACGCTCGATCTGCTGCTCGGCGCAGAGTCCGGCAACTCCTCGTTCGGGGTCTGGAAGGATTCCGGCAAAGACGCAGTGCTGCTGGAACTCTATTTGCTCGTGGAATGCGTGGCGCCGGCCGGCTTGCACCTGGACCGGTTTTTGCCCGCCACCCCGGTGCGCATCCTCATTGATCACGAGTTGAAAGAGGTCAGCGACGACAATGCGCTGGCCGCTGCCACTTTGGAGAGCGGCGACATCTTCAAGCTCCTGGATAAGGGCGCCGTCAAACGCAAGCTGCTCCCGGCCATGCTCGAAAAAGCGCAGGCCCTGGCCGCCGAGAAAATGGCGCGCATCGTCACGGCGGCGGCGAGCACGATGAACACCCAGCTTCGCGAAGAAACCGAGCGACTCGAAGATTTGCGGGCGATGAATGATCACGTGCGGCCCGAGGAAATCGCAGCGCTTAAGAGCCAGCAGATCGAGCTACAAAGCGCATTGACATCGGCGCGGCTGCGCCTGGACACCGTCCGCCTGATTCTGCAGATGTCTTAATGCTCTGTGGCCGGGGCTGCGTCGGGCGGCATTGCGGGAAGCGCCGTGATTTCAAGCCCCACGCAGGAACCCCAGAAACCCCCCGCCCCCCCACAACCCCCCACAAACGATGT
>JAYTYG010000098.1:0-2617 GCA_043742585.1 Spartobacteria bacterium | reverse complement strand
GCCCCGACTAATTTGCTGACTGACACCCACCATGGCTGAGCCCGAAAAACTCGATCACTACGAGATCCTGAAAAAGCCTGACGGCACCAATGAAGAGCTGGGGCGCGGCGCCATGGGCGTTACTTATAAAGCGCTCGACACCAATTTGCGGCGGGTCGTCGCCCTCAAGGTCATCAGCGCCGATTACCTGAACAGCGATACGGCCCGAAGCCGCTTCCTGCGCGAGGCCCGAGCCGCCGCCCAATTCAAGCACGAACACGTGGCGGCTGTATTCCATTTGGGGTGCGATCAGGAGACGTACTTTTACGCGATGGAACTCATCGAGGGCGAAACCCTTGAGCAACGGATCGCTCGCTGCGGCCCATTGGACCCGGTGTTCGCCCTGGGCCTAGCGTCGCAAGTGGCGCGCGCACTGATTGCCGCGCAACAGCAAGGGCTGATCCATCGCGACATCAAGCCGGCCAACCTGATGCTGGTCGAAGACGGCGACGGCGCCACCCAGATCAAAGTCATAGATTTCGGCCTCGCAAAATCAGTGATTAAAGACGTGGACGCCGCCGAGTCGATCACCATGGTGGGATTCGTGGGGACGCCGCTCTACGCGAGTCCCGAGCAGCTTGAGGAGAAGGAGTTAGACATCCGATCGGACATCTATTCACTCGGGATAACGCTCTGGTATGCGCTCACTGGTCAGTGCCCCTACACCGGTTCATTGGCAAGCGTCCTGCGCCAGCACATGAGCAAGGCGACCCCGGTGGAAAAGCTGGAATCGGCGCCAATGCCAGTGAGGCAGCTTTTGCTACACATGCTGGAAAAGGAGCCCGGGCAAAGGCCCCAGAGCGCGTTGGCGCTCAAGATCGAGATTCAGGCCTGTCTGGTGGCCATGTCCGCTGTTAACCCCGACGCGTCCCGGCCCGGCCCGAACCCGGCGCTACCCGTGGACGCGGTGAGAAACGAGGAAGCCGCCTCGCCCACGGACGAGCAAGTGTTCAATGGGTTTTCGCTCCTGGAATTGCTGCGAGCGCGCGGCCCCATCCCCATGCGTGAAAGCCTGCGTCTGATTGAAGTCTTCGCGCCCACTTTAGATCGCGCCATCGAAAAACAGACCGCCTGCCTGGATCTCCGAGTGCAGGCATTGAACATCCATTTCCCCCCGGAATCCGAAGTCATTTGGCCCGCAGCGCTATTGCGCCTGCCGATCCTGGAGTGGCCACTTTTCGTCTTCAGAATCCCGCAGATCCAGGCGCCTACCGAAAATTCCGCCGCCGGTGACGCCGCCGAGACGCTGGTGGCCGGAGCGTCTCTGCCCTCCGACGAAACCCGCGTGACAGACGCCGTTTTCAGCGCGAGCGATTACGTATTTTTTCTCGGTGCACTCACGTATGAACTCCTCGCCGGTCGGCCTCCTGCCACCGGCCCGAACGCCCGGTACGGCCTGCTGGCGAAACTCAATGAAGCTGGCAATCGCGTCCTGGAAAAAACCATATCCGGAAAATCAGCTTATTTAAGCGCGCGCCAATTTTACGAAGCGCTAAAAGTCAGCGGCGCTGAGTCGGTGGACGCGCCATTGCCGGCCCCGCCCGCGAGTCGGCCCCGTCCGGAGTCAGCAGCAAAGGCGCAAGCACCAGCGGCGCAAGACGTTATCGCGCGGATCATCGCGCCGATCATCGCGCCGACTTCCGCCGCGCCGGTGCCGCCGGTGACGCCGCTTCCACCATCGATCCCTCCCGCGTCACCGAGTTTCGCGCCGAAACGGCCCGGCAACGGGCCGCTCACAGCAAGCAATGACAGACTTGCCGCCCAGTCGCCAGCAACCAAAGGCTTGCCCGCTGTCATTTGGGTTGGCGTTGGCCTACTAGCGGTCGTTGCTGTATCCTGCGTGCTCCTATTTTCCCAGCGTTCAAGCACAAAAGCCGGCGCCCGGGTCGAACCTCCGAGCGTTCCCAAGGCGGCGCCTGCCAATACAGACATGCCGCGCGAGGTTGCCAGCCCCGCGATTGAAAAAGACAGCCAACCCCAAGTGAAACCGACACTTGTGGACGTTGCCAAACATGAGCCGGAGCGCAAACCCACGAAGTTCGGGATAGCCGATGCAGATCGACTGCCAGAAAGACCCATTGAACATATAGCCAACCGGTTCAAGGCACTGCATCCACAACGCCCGCCGCAAACAGATTCGCCACAACCCGCGACCGAACCTATTGAACAACAAAGACAAACGGTAGGCGGGATATTGAAAGAAGAGGACGATGAAACCGCCCCCTCCACCACTGACAAGCCTGGGTTGCGGCCAGCAAAAACCGACTCAAGTCGGACTAAAGACCCTCGTCAAAAATAAATGAGCTGGATGGGCGCAGAGGACTGGGGATTCTCCATTATGTCAGGCGCACTTCAAATTCACAGACCCTATCCGTTCTTCTCTCGGCGCCTGCGTTAAAAATCTAAACGCCAGAAAAAGTAAACGCACCGCAGAGTCGCAGAGGTTTTAAGGGCCCGCAAAGACGGAAACCGCGCCTTCCTATTGCTTAAAAAGCTCCGCGCCTCTGCGCTTCGGCGCTTCGGCGTTAAAATCCCCCCGCTTTCTCTCAGAGCAGCTCGGCGATCTGCACCGCGTTGA
>JAYTYG010000097.1:0-4977 GCA_043742585.1 Spartobacteria bacterium | reverse complement strand
CCGCCGAGGTGCTGGATGTCATCGAAGAACTCAAGGCCGAGGGCCGAAGTTTTGTGTTGGTAACACACGCCATGGGATTCGCCCGGCAGGTGGCCGATGAAGTGGCGTTCCTGGCCGACGGCCGGATCCTAGAGCACGGCCCGGCGGAGCAACTCTTTACGCAGCCCCAGAGCGCGGGTTGCCGCGAGTTTCTGGCGCGCGTCTTGAAATACTAAGCCACAAGTTTCATTAGCCACAGAGAACGCAAGGACCACAAAGAATCAAAGAAACCAGAACTATAAATACTCTTTGTGTTCTTTGCGCTCTGTTCGGCTGCCACAAGTTCAATTAGCCACAGATAACACAGATAACACAAAAAATTATAAAAACTAGGACCCTCGTGCTCTGTTACGCGTGATTTGAGGGGACGAATGGGAGTCGTCAGCAGCATGGGACTTATGGTGCCGCCGCAGCTACCCCATTCTTCGCACCTCAGCTCGCGTGACAGCCCCCTAAATATTCTTTGTGCTCTTTGCGTTCTCTGTGGCGAAAATTTGCCGCCGTGCGGCGTCATCGAGCTCAGACCAATGCCCTGCGGCCAGCGCGCCCAAGGGCAGCGCCCCGATCCGCTCCCGCAACAAGCGCAGGCAGGGATGCCCCACGGCGGCCGTCATGCGGCGGACCTGATGATTTTTGCCTTCCACCAGCTCCAGCGCGATCCAGACATCGCGCACATTTTTCCGGAACCGCACGGGCGGGACGCGGGGCGGGAGGTCGGGCTGAGGCTCGAGCATCCAGGCGCGACAAGGCAGAGTGAGATGCCCGCCGATGGCGAGCCCGCCTTCAAGCTGGGCTAGGGCCGCGGGAGACGGCACGCGTTCCACGAGCGCCCAATAACGGCGCCAATGGCCCTGAGAGGGGTGCAGCAGACGGGCGTTCAACGGCGCCTCATCGCTCAAGAGCAACAGCCCCTCGCTCTCGGCGTCGAGCCGGCCGATGGGGTAAACGCCTTTGGGGAACTCGAACTCGGCCAAGGTGCGATGCCGCGAGCCATCGGTGGTAAACTGGGAGAGCACTCCGAAGGGTTTGTGAAAAGCGATAAGCACGGCGCCCTTTGTAAAGTCAGCAGGAACAAGATTCACAGCCTCAATCGCTTCGGGCACGCTACCCCAACTCCGCGCGTTTGCGCCCGCCGCCACCCCGCTCCACTGCCTCAACTGCCGTCTCCCATTGAATCGTCGCGACCTCCCCATCTTCGAACTCGAACAGTCCATCGTCGACTCGCTCCGCGCGCACTCGCGCCTGGTCCTGCAAGCGCCCACGGGCTCCGGAAAATCCACCCAAGTGCCGCAGATCCTCTTGGACAAAGGCTTGGCGGGCACCGGTGAAA
Source organism: Spartobacteria bacterium (assembly GCA_043742585.1). Classification (GTDB taxonomy): domain Bacteria; phylum Verrucomicrobiota; class Verrucomicrobiia; order Chthoniobacterales; family Chthoniobacteraceae; genus CAIURC01. The sequence goes on along the minus strand of JAYTYG010000097.1, from coordinate 3,608 downwards.
TCGTCGTGCTCCAGCCCCGACGCCTGGCCACGCGCATGTTGGCGGCCCGGGTGGCGTCTGAACGCGGCGGCCGGCTCGGCGAAGAAGTCGGCTATCAAATCCGGCTCGACCGCGTCTGCTCGGCCCGGACCCGGATCCGATTCGTGACTGAAGGCATCCTGCTCCGGCAGATGCTCGCGTCGCCAAATCTCATCGGCATCAGCGCCATTGTTTTTGACGAATTCCACGAGCGCCATCTCTACGGCGACATCACCCTGGCCCGCGCGCTGGATCTTCAGGAACAACGCCGGCCCGACCTCAAGCTGGTGGTCATGTCCGCCACGCTCGACGGTGGCGCTCTGCAAAATTACCTGGCCCCCTGCGACCGGCTCACCTCCGGCGGACGCACTTTCCCGGTCGACATCCAATTCTTGGACAAATCCATCGGCGACGCCCCCGTCTGGGATGCCGCCGCCGGCGCCCTCGAAGGCCTCGCCGCGTCCACCCAAGGCGACGTGCTCATTTTCATGCCCGGCGCGTTCGAGATCAACCGCACGATCCAAGCCATCAAAGCCTCCCGCATCGGCAGCCAGTTCCTCGCACTGCCGCTCCACGGCGAATTGCCCGTCGCCGATCAGGACGCAGCCGTGGCCCGGTATGAGCGGCGCAAAGTCATCGTCTCCACCAACGTGGCGGAAACCTCCCTGACCATCGACGGGGTGCGCCTGGTCATCGACGCCGGGCTCGCCAAGATTGCCCGGTTCGATCCCTATCGCGGGATCAACACTCTATTGGTGGAACGCATCAGCCGCGCCGCCTCCGATCAACGCGCCGGCCGCGCGGGCCGCACCGCGCCGGGTCACTGCCTGCGCCTTTGGACCGAACGCGAGCACTCGGATCGGCCGGCCCAGGAACTCCCCGAGATCCGCCGGCTCGACCTAGCGGAAGTGGTGCTCACCCTCAAGGCCAGCGGCATTAACGATGTCGCCGCGTTTCGTTGGCTGGAAGCGCCCGAGCCGCGCTCCCTGCTGCGCGCGCTCACCTTGCTCGAAGACCTCGGAGCGCTCGATCCCCAGGGCGACATCACCACGCTCGGCCGGCGCATGCTCGCTTTCCCCGCCCACCCGCGTTACGCCCGGATGCTGCTGGCCGCCGACGACATGGGCTGCGTGCGCACGATCGCCCTGGTCGCAGCGCTCACCCAGGGCCGCAACCTCATGCGTCGCGCCGAAGGCAAACAGATGCAGGACGATCGCGATAATCTTTTGGGCGAAGCTGCGGACTCGGATTTTTCCACCCTCATCCGGGCGCATCGGTTTGCGGAACAATGCCAGTTCAACGTCCCTCGCTGTCGGGAGCTCGGGATCAACGGCCTGGCGGCGCGCGAGGCAGCCGCGCTGGCCACGCAATTCCTCCAGATCGCCAAGGACGAAGGACTCGACCTGAGCCCGCGCGAGCCTTCCAGCGAAGCCCTCGGCAAATGTGTGCTGGCAGGCTTTCCCGATCAGGTGGCGATGCGCACCGACAGCGGCACTCTGCGCTGCCAGCTCGTGCACCACCGCAAAGGCGTGCTGGCCCGCGACAGCGCGGTCCACGACAGCCCACTCCTGGTCGCCTGCGAAGTGCGCGAGCTCCTGGTTCGCGGCGAAATGCAGACCCTGCTCACCCTGGCCACCGCCATCCAGGAACCGTGGCTGCGGGAGCTCTTTCCCGCGGCGTTCAAAGACAGCACCGAGGTCGCTTACGATTCCACCCAGCGCCGGGTCACCGCGCGCCGGATCACGCGCTTTCACGACCTGCTCCTACGCTCCGAGAGCTCCGACAAAGTGCCCGTCGAACAAGCCGCCGCCATCCTGGCCAAAGAAGTCGCCGACGGCGCTTGCCCGCTCAAGGCTTGGGACAACGCCGTCGACCAATGGATTCTCCGGCTCAACCTGCTCAGCGAATGGTATCCGGAGTTTGAGCTGCCAAAACTCGGCCCCGACGATCGTCAAACATTAGTGGAGCAGATCTGTTTCGGCGCCACTTCGTACAAAGACATCAAGGAGCGCGCGGTCTGGCCGACGGTAAAATCGTGGCTCTCCGACCCGCAGCAGAAGCTTCTTGAAGACTACGCCCCGGAGCGGCTGGTGCTGCCCAACGGCCGCAAATTCAAGATCATCTATGTGCCCAACGCTGCGCCCAATATCGCGGCGCGGATCCAGGATTTATACGGGGTGAGCAGCGAACTGCGCATCGCCGGAGGCCGAGTGCCGCTGGTGATCCAGGTGCTGGCGCCGAATCATCGGCCGATCCAAATCACGCAAAACCTTGAGAATTTCTGGAAGGAATCCTACCCGAAACTCAAACTCGAATTGCAGCGCAAATACCCCAGGCACGAGTGGCGGTAGGCGCGGAAGAAAAACGGCTGCCTCTTTGTCGCTCGACGCTGCCGCGCGACCTCACGCATCTTAGCCCCATGCAGGTCCCGCTCCTCGATCTTCGCCTTCAATATCAGCCCCTCAAAGCTCGCATCCTGGCCGAGATCGAGGCCGTCGCCGACTCCCAGGGACTCATCCTAGGCCCGAGAGTCGAGGCCTTTGAAAAAGCGGTGGCCGACTATTGCGGGGTGAATCATGCGATTGGCGTGTCCTCGGGCACCGACGCGCAACTGGTTCTGCTGATGGCCCTTGGGATCGGGCCCGGGGACAGCGTCATCACCACGCCCTACACCTTCTTCGCCACCGCAAGCTGTGTGTCCCGGGTGGGCGCGACGCCGGTGTTCGTGGACATTGATCCCGACACCTACAACATTTCGGTGCCCGCCCTGGAAGCCGCTTTAAAGCAGCATCCCGAGGCCAAGGCGATCATCCCCGTGCATCTCTTCGGCTGTTGCGCGGACATGGCAGCGATCGTGGCCTTGAGCCAAAAATACAACGTGCCGGTCCTCGAAGATGCTGCGCAGGCGCTGGGTGCCGAGCATCCCCTGGGGTTTGCCGGGGCCATCGGCGCGGCGGGTTGGTTCTCGTTTTATCCCACCAAAAACCTCGGCGCTTTTGGCGATGCGGGCATGGTCGTTTGCAGGGACGCCGCATTGGCCGACCGCATCAAAGCCCTGCGCAATCACGGCATGGAGCCGCGCTATTTTCACCGCTGGATCGGCGGCAACTTCCGGCTCGACGCCATCCAGGCCGCCGTGCTCCAGATCAAACTCCCGCATCTCGACACTTGGAGCGCCGGGCGCCGGGCACGCGCGGCCTTTTACCGGAGCGCTTTCGCCAAAAAACCGCTCCTGGCCGACACGCTCACCATGCCCGTGGAACCCTGGGCCGCCAGCGGCCGGGTGAACCACCACATTTACAATCAATTCGTCATCCGCGCGCCCAAACGCGACGAGCTCCGGGCCGCGTTGCAAAAAGCGGGGATCGGGAGCGAAGTCTATTATCCGCTGCCGCTCCATCTGCAGGAATGCTTCACCGATCTGGGCTATTCGGCCGGCGACTTCCCCGAGTCCGAACGGGCCGCGATGGAAACCCTGGCGCTCCCCATCTTCCCGGAACTGATGGAAGATCAGCAGCAATACGTGGTCGACCAAATCGCCGCGTTCTACGCCAGCTAGAGGCTGTCCCGGAAATGCCGTTTGCCGAGGC
>JAYTYG010000096.1:0-4089 GCA_043742585.1 Spartobacteria bacterium | reverse complement strand
GGGCAGGGGATTCGGGGGGGGCGTTCGAGTGAGATTAGGGGGTTGGGCGCACCACTCGGTAGCGGAGGAAACATTCGTCGTCCACGACTTCCATGTCGCTGAGGCGCAGGGCGGTGGACGCGGGGAGGAATGCGCCGGCTGGACCGGTGAGAGTGAGCGCTTTTTTGCCGCCGAAAATGCGCGGGCAAAAGGTGAGGTGCAGCTCATCGAGAAGATCGGCGCTGAGCAGAGCGCGCAGCACGGTGGGGCCGCCCTCGCAGAGTAACCGCTCGATGCCATGCGTATTTCTGAGAACGCTGAGCATGCGGTGCAGATCCACCCGGGAGCCGGCTTCCAAGTCGAGCGTGGCGGGGAGCGTGGCGCGCAAGTGTTTGGGCATCCGGGTGGTGGAAAAAATATGCAGCGGCGAGCTCGTGTTTTTGAAGACTTCCAGGCCCGGGTCCAAGCGCCCGGAGTTGCTCAGGATTATCCGTTGCGGGTATTCGCTTTTGCCGGCAGCGACTCGACGCGCGCGTAAATCCGCAGCGGGCAATCCCATGGACATGTGGTCGGTGGCGATCGTGGTGGCGCCGACGAGGATCGCGTCGGCTTCGGCCCGGATTTCGAGCAACCGGCGTTTGTCGCGTGGGGACGAGAAATTCGCAGGAGACCGATTTTTGGTGGAAACCTTGGCGTCCCAGGTGAGGGCGAAGTTGGCGGTGACGAAAGGCCGGGGAAGCTGAGCTGTCGGCATTTAGCGTTGTTTTTCGTGGGCGATTTCGGCGGCGATTTCCTGTTCTGCGACGCTGTGTTCGAGGGCGGCGACTTCGGCGTTGATCACGCGCAATTGGGCATGTTGGGAGGGGCGGTAGAAGAGGTAGAGGACGCCGCCGATGAGGCCCCAGAAGAGAGAGAAGAGGTAGCCGGTTAAGGAGATGCCGACGGCGATGGCGCGGTCGACGTTGCAGAGGTTGCTGAGGAAGACTTCGAAAAGCTTTTCGCGCACGCCCAGGCCGCCGAGGCTGATGGGCATGGCGACGATGGTGTTGACGATGGGCAGGATGGCGCACAGATCGGTCAAGGTCGGGATGCGGGCGATGGTTTGGCCGCTGCCTTCGATGGCTCGGGCGGCGCAGTAGAAGATGCCGAAGTAGCCAAAGTGCGCCAGAATGGACATGACGAATGCGATCAGGACCGGGCGCCAGGCTTTGGCGTAGAGATTATAGGCGCGGGCGAATTCGGCCAGCTTGTCCCGGCCCGGCATTTTTTTTGGGAGCTTGTGGATGAGCCCAAAGCCGGTAAGGAAGAAGCTGGTGGCGATGGCTGCGAAGCTGATGCCCAAAATCGCCAGTCCAGTCCACACGTAGTTGGCGGTTTGCGGGTTGGTGGTCAGCCAATCCCAGCGGAGCCCGATAAATATTCCGGCCAGGACGATAAGTGAGAATAGGCCGATGATCCGGTCGACGAGCACGGAGAGGAGGGCCTGGGGGATTTTGCCTGGGGATTCTTTGATGAGATAAAAGGTTTTCACCACATCGCCGCCGGTGCCGCCTGGGATGAAGAAGTTGAAGAAGACGCCGATCATCAGGAGGCGCAGGACTCGGCCCCAGCCGATGTGGATGCCTTGGACCCGAAGCAGGAGTTGCCAGCGGATGGTGGCGAGGAATTCGACGATGCCATAGACGGCGATGCCCGCGAGGAGCCAGACGCCCTGGGCTTTGCTGATGGCGGAGAGCATTTCATCGCGCTTGGTTTTGTCGTGAAATACCAGCCAAAGCACTCCGAGTGTGATGCCGATTTGGAGGGTGGTCAGCGTGATTTTTTTGACACGCGCGGTGGAGAGATTAGGCACAAGGGAAATTATGAATGATGAATGATGAAGGGCGCGCTTTTTGGGCGCGTTAAACTGACGTTAAGCTGTGTCTATCAGACTGTGAATTTCCTGGTAAAAGGCGCTGCCCCGAAGTGCGCTTCCGGATTTCTTTCATCATTCATCCTTCATAATTCCCCAAAAGACCGTGCCCAGGTGATCAGGCGCAGTTCGTGAGCCTGGATCAAGTGCGGGTGGGTGGGGATGACGCGCAGGTTGAGGCCGTAGGTGCCGCTTTCAAAGGCTGGGATTGAGCCTTCGTAGAGGAAGGCGCCGTTATCCAGTTGCCGCCCTTTATTTAAAGCGATGTTGCTGGGGTTGGTGATGGTGTTGTCCACGGCCTCGCCCAGGTAAGCCTGCACGGTGACGTATTCCGGGGGCAAGGTGCCGAGCTGCACCTCGGCGCTGACGGCCAGCGTGTCGCCCACCAAAACGCTGGTGGAGTTGTCGCCGATCCTGACCTCGCCAATACTCAAGTTGGGCCAGGCTTTGCGCATCAAATCTTTCCACTGGCTGAGTTCGCGCGCTTTTTTGCCGCCGTCGGCCGCGAGCGTGGCATGGGCGCGCGCGGCAGGCTCGTAAAGGCGCTCGGAGTATTCCTTGACCATGCGATGGGTGTTAAACACCGGGGTGATGCTCCGGATGGATTCGCGCATGAGCTGGAGCCACGCGATGGGCAGGCGTCCGTCGGGCTTGGCGTAATAGAGCGGGACGACCTGGGTTTCGAGCACGCGAAAGAGACTGGCCACGTCAATTTCGTCTTCGAATATGGGATCGATGGCGTCGGTGCTTTCCGGGATCTCTCCGCCGATGGCCCAGCCGTTTTTGCCGTTGTATCCCTCACACCACCAGCCATCGAGGACGCTGAGGTTGAGGCCGCCGTTGGGCGGCAATTTCATGCCGCTGGTGCCGCTGGCTTCGAGCGGGCGGCGCGGGTTATTTAACCAAAGATCAACTCCTTGATAAAGCCTGCGGCCGACGTAGTGATCGTAGTCTTCCAGAAAGACGATGCGCTCGTGGAACTCCGGCATCCGGCTGAACTGATAGACTTGCTGGATGAAACGTTTGCCGGGTTCGTCCTTGGGATGGGCTTTGCCGGCGAAAATGAATTGGACCGGGCGCTCGGGGTTGGCGAGGAGTTTATGGAGTCGCTCGGGATCGCTGAACAGCAGGGTGGCGCGCTTGTAGGTGGCGAATCGGCGGGCAAAACCGATGGTCAACACTTCGGGGTTGAGCAGGCGGCTGATGTGGCGCAGGGCTTCGGGGGATTCGCCGATGCGTTCGCGTTGCTGGCGCACGCGTTGGCGCACAAAGTCGACGAGGCGATTTTTGAGTCGGGAGTGGGTTTCCCAAAGCGCTTCATCGGGGATGTCGAACACGCCCCGCCAGAAATCGGGTTCGGTGAGGTGTTCTTCCCAATCCGGCAGATACTTTTCGTAAAGCGCGGCGAATTCCGGGGCCAGCCAGGTCTTGGTGTGGACGCCGTTGGTGACGCTGGTGATGGGGACTTCGTTTTCGGGGACGCCGCGCCAGACGTCTTTCCAGAGGCCTTGGCTGACGCGGCCGTGGAGGGCGCTGACGCCGTTGGCGTGGCGGCTGGTGCGCAGGGCGAAGATGGTCATGGAGAACGGCTCCGCGGGGTCGTTGCGGGTCTGGCCGAAGCTCACGAAGGTGCTGAAGTCGATACCAACTTTCGCCGGATAATCGCCAAAGTATTTTTGCATCAAATCCAGCGGGAACGCGTCGTTGCCCGCCGGCACCGGGGTGTGGGTGGTGAAGATGTTGCCCGAGGCGACCACTTGCAGCGCGGCAAAGAAATCGAGCTTGTCCTCGGCGACGCCGCGGCGGATGAGTTCGAGCGAGATGAAAGCCGCGTGGCCTTCGTTCATGTGATAGGCGGCGGGCTTGATTCCTTTGGCGTTGAGGGCATGGATGCCGCCGATCCCCAAGATGATCTCCTGCTTGATGCGCATCTCGTGGTCGCCGCCGTAGAGCTGGGCGGTGATCTGGCGGTCTTCCTCGATGTTGTCCGGCAGATCCGTGTCGAGCAGGTAGAGCGTGATCCGGCCCACGGCCACTTCCCAGACCTTGGCGCGCACGGTCCGGCCCAGAATATCGACGCCGACGAAGAGCGGTTTGCCTTCGGAATCGAGCGCGTCGGCCAGTGGGAGGTGGCTGAAGTTCTGGTTGAGGCGGATGCTTTCCTGGCCGCCGTCCTTGTTGATCTGCTGCCGGAAATA
>JAYTYG010000095.1:0-7706 GCA_043742585.1 Spartobacteria bacterium | reverse complement strand
AGCCAGTTCTCCGTGGTCACTTCCTGCTTCGCGTGCAGATCGTAGTGCACGATTCGCTCCCGGGATTCCATCCGGGCCGCGTTCCGGATGAAATAGGTGGGCAGCTTGGCTTCCCCCATCTCAGCCAGATGCGACGTGTTGGAGCTGTTATAGCCGCCAACCACCAACAACAGATCCATCGAGTCATTCAGCATGTCCCGGAGCGCGTCCTGGCGTTCCTGGGTGGCGCCGCAGATGGTATCAAAAAAGCGGAAGTTCTGGCTCGGCACAGCGGCGCCCGACGCGGGGGTTTCCTTGGCGTCGCGAGTCGCCACCGCCGCTTGGATGCGCCTTTGAACCTCCTCGGTTTCGCCACGCATCATGGTGGTTTGATTGGCAACGCCGACCCGGCGCAAATGCAGGTCGGGATCGAACCCGGCGCTGTAAGCCCCGTGGAACCGCTCCAGGAACTGCTGCTTATCCCCGCCGTTGAGGAGGTATTCGCAGACGTAATCGGTGTCCCCGAGAGTGAGCACGATCAAGTAATGGCCCTTGCCGTTGACGATCGCCCGGCTCGCAGTGGCCTTGGTTTCCTCGTGCTCGGCCTTGCCGTGGATGATGGAGGTGACTTCGTCGCTGGCGTTCTGCCGCACGCGCTTCCACACGCTCATCACGTCCCCGCAGGTGGTGTCGACGATCTGGCAGCCGCGCTCCTTGATTTGCGCGAGCGTGGTCACATCGGTGCCAAACGCAGGCACGATCACCACATCCTGCTCGCTGAGGTCGCTGACGTCGGCTTCCTTGCCTTGCCCAGTGAGGCTCTTGATTCCCATGGCCCGGATCTGTTCGTTGACCTCGGGGTTGTGGATGATTTCGCCCAGGATAAAGAGCCGTTGATCCTTGAATACTTTCCGCGCCGCATACGCCAGATCGATGGCGCGCTCCACGCCGTAGCAAAATCCAAACTGCTTGGCCAAACGCACCGTGACTCCCCCCGAAATCAGGGTCCCGCCGCTTTGCCGGAGGCGCTCGACGATTTCACTGCGGTAGTGCGATTCCACCTGCGCCTGCACCGCCGCCATTACGTCGGGGGTGCGCAGATTGACGCGGCGGATGGGAGTGCTTGGGGCTGTCATGGCTTTAAACGTGGCGAGCGGCTAGGGGAACCGGACGCCCGCCCCTTTGTCAACGATTGCCCGGAATGTCCTGGAAATTAGCCACTTCAGCGCGATTAGCCGGTGTCACCCCCTGCCTATTGATCCGTCACGCGCGCCCCCCGGAACTCCCCCCGGAACGCTCGTCCCGGCGGCCTGCCGCATAGGCCTCAAACACGCGCCCAATTTCGTCCCGCACACGCCGGAACACGGCCAACCGCTCAGCCTCAGAGCCGGTGGCGTGCGCCGGATCATCGAAGCCCCAATGATGCCGATTGAGCTGGCCTGGGAACATCGGGCATACCTGATCGGCATTGCCGCAAACGGTGATCACAGTCTCCACGTCCTCGGCGAGAAACTCGTTGAGGTGCTTGGAAGTGTGCGCGCTGATGTCCAGCCCGATTTCCTGCATCGCCTGTATCGCCAAAGGATGCACGTAGCCCGCTGGCTTCGATCCCGCGCTGGCCACCCGCAGGGTTTCCCCGGCGGCGGCCCGCAGAATCCCTTCCGCGAGATGGCTCCGGCACGAGTTGCCGGTACAAAGAATAAGGACAAGTGGAGTTTTCATAATTGAGTAAGCAGCAGCCAGTAATAATTCAACGCAGAGCCGCAGAGAGTTTTAAAAGTCGAAGATAAAAGTATCTGTCCCATTTCACCCCGTTTCACCTCTTCGGCTCCGCGTCTTGCGTTAAAATCCCCCCGGCCGCTCGGCGTTAAAGCTTGAGCGCAAACTGGTCGGTCTCGCCCACCGACTCGACAAATCCGGTCAGGAGCGCGATGACTTTTTCCACATCAGCGAGATCCGCAGTTTCCACCACCGAATGCATGTAGCGCAAAGGCAGGGAAACCAGCGCGCTGGGAATCCCCTCGCGCACCGTAAAGATAACATCGGTATCCGTGCCGCTATAGCGCGACGAACTCTCGTGCTGGAGCGGGATCCCATTTTTCTCGGCCACGTCCATCAACCGGCGCACCACGAGGGGATGATTGCAAGTGCCATGACTAATGCTCGGCCCGCCGCCAAGCTTCACCTCGCCATGTTTTTCAAACTCGATCCCCGGCGTGTCCGTGGCATGCGTGACGTCGAGCACCACGCAAACATCCGGCATCAGGCGATGCGCCACCATCTTGGCCCCGTTGCCGCCAATCTCTTCCTGCACCGCGTTGACCGCAAACACCGTGGACGCCAGTTGGCCGCGCTTTTTGGCCAGGTTCGCCAGCACCTGCGCGATGATGAACCCGCCAATCCGATTATCCAGGGCGCGACTGACAATCCGGTTTTTGCCAAACGCCTCGGCCAGATCACTGTAGACAGCCGGATGTCCCACGCGGATTCCGGCCTCGGCGACTTCGCTGGCGCTGGAGGCGCCAATATCCACGTAAAGCTCATGAATCAGCGGCGCTTTTTCGTCTCGCGCGTCTTTGCGCAGGTGGATCGCCGTGTTCCCAATGATCCCGCGCACCGACCCTTTATCGCCCAAAATCTCCAACCGCCGACCCCGCGCCGTGGCGGTATCGGAGCCGCCAATACGGTCGATGCGGAGGAACCCCTCTTTAGTGATGAATTTTACAATGTAACCGATTTCATCCGCATGCGCCTCCAGCATGACGCGCTTGGGCTGCGCCGAATTTCCCGCCACTGTGGCCCAAGCGGTGCCGTAAGCGTCATTATCGACCTGATCGGCGAAAGTGGCGCAATAGGCGGCCCACTTGCGTTGGCCGGCCAATTCGAACCCCGTGGGGCTTGGCGTGTTGAGAAGGTCGAAAAGGAAGGTGTGAGCTTGTGGATCCATGGCTACCCCACATTAGCCACAGACGGCCGGGCGCTGGCACGGAGGAAATAACAACTTCGGGCTGAACGGCACCTGCGTTCTCCGAATCCGCATCCCTCATAATTCATCCTTCATAATTAGGGCGCGGCTGGAGCTGAGCTTGTAAGGAATCGGAGCTGCGCCCGCCTACGTGGGGTTCCGGGGGTTCAGAGAAGGGGCCGACTTTGGCGATAGGAAAGGCCTGAGACGATATTCCCCGGCAAAACGACCCTGAAATTTCGCCTTGCGGCCTCTGCCGATCTCTCCTAAATCCCAGTGTTGGAGTACGTGCAAACGCACTCGCCCAATTGTGCTAAGTCGCAAGCGTAGATTGGGCAGACTGAGAGCCGCGGAAGTCGAGTGTATCGGCCGCCACGAAAATGTGACTCAAGAATGTGATCAACGGGCGGGGCCAAAGCTCCACGGCGACCTGCCCCACCAGAACGCCAGCTATCCAACTCCAACAAATTCGAGTCAACGGCCGTATCCGCGCCCGCGAGGTGCGGGTCATTGTGGCCTCCACAGGTGAGCAACTCGGGGTGATGAAACTCTCCGATGCCATTCGGCACGCCCAGAATCTCGGCCTCGACCTGGTCGAAGTCGCCCCCACCGCCCAGCCTCCCGTCTGTCGGATCGTCGACTACGGCAAGTTCAAGTACGAGACCTCCAAGCACGACAAGGAGAAGAAGAACTCCGGCAGCAAGCTCAAGGAGATCAAGTTTCGTGTGAACATCGACGGACACGATTACGAGACCAAGATGCGTCACGCCGAGGAGTTCCTCGACAAGGGCAACAAGGTCCGCATTCAGCTCCAGTTCCGCGGCCGCGAAATGGCCCATCAAGATCTCGGCATGAAGCTCATGGTCCGGGTTAAAACCGATCTGGTCACCATGGCCAACGTGGAAACCGAGCCCAAACTCATGGGGCGCAATGTCACCATGACCCTGGCTCCGTTGCCTGCCGCCAAGCGCAAGCGCCACTTCTCCACCGACGGCGAACTCGCGCCTCTGGTCGAGGACGAGCACGACGAAGACGACGACGAGTAGACGCTCCGACGCAGTTCCCCGAGCTGCGTCTTTCATTTTCCTGTGAACCCGGCCCCCCTCCATAAAAGGGGAGCCGGGGCACTTGGAGAATTTAACGCAGAGGCGCAGAGGCGCAGAGAAGGGAGGTTTGGCAATAAAGGGCCGAGACAACTCGGTCCGGGCGCGCATTGGAAACATGGGACTTGCGGGGCCGCAGTGGCTACTCAGCAAGGCTCGCGGGACAGACTCCTAGCGCCCGCCCGCGTGCGTTCCCGGAGCGCCCAGGACTTTCGGGACGCCGAGCTTTTGCACCGGGCAACAGCCGCCGCCACAGGCCTTGCCCGATTTCTTGCTGCGCCAATATCGCACGATGAAGAAAAGGAGCGCCCCGCCAATGAGGCTCCAAACGGCGAGCGTATCCAGGACTGGATTCATTGGAACCCCAGCAACTTGCCGCCTTGATAAACGACCAGTGCCCCCAGATAAGCCAGCAGCGTCATGTAGGCGATTTGGAACAGGGGCCAGCGCCACGAGTTGGTTTCCCGACGCACGATCGCCACGGTGCTAATACATTGCATCGCCAGCACATAGAAAACCATCAGCCCGATGCAAACCAAGGGCGTGTAAACCGGGGTGCCATCGCTCCGGCGTTCATTGCGCATCGTGTCCCGCAACGGCTCAATGTTCCCGTCCTCGGAGCTTTCGATATTATAAACAGTCGACATCGTGCTCACAAAAACCTCGCGCGCCACAAACGAGCCGATGAGCCCGATCCCGATCTTCCAGTCAAATCCCAAGGGCGCAATCGTCGGCTCCAAAGCGTGCCCCATTTTCCCGGCGATACTCCCGGAAAGCGCCTCGGCTTTTGTGGCATGCGGATCACTGGGCTTGGGATAAGTCGCCAGCGCCCAGAGCAAAATCGACAACGCCAAAATCACCGTGCCCGCCCGCCGCAGGAAAAGACCGGCGCGCTCCACCATCCGCAGGGCGATGGTTTTTAAAGAGGGCATCCGATAAGGCGGCATCTCCAGCAAGAGCATTGGCGTTTCGCCTTTAAAGAGACGGGTCTTGAGCAGCCACGCCATGGTGAACGCAGCCACGATTCCCAGCACATACATGCTGAGCATGATGGCGGCCTTGAGCCAGCCGGACTCCGTGGGCAGCAGCACCGCTATCATCAGGATGTAAACCGGCAACCGCGCCGAGCAGCTCATCAAAGGCGCCACTAAAATCGTGACCAGCCGATCCTTCCGGGTCTCGATCGTCCGGGTCGCCATAATCCCCGGAATCGCACAGGCAAAAGAACCCAACAGCGGGATAAACGATTTCCCGTGCAAACCGACGCGCGACATCAGGCGATCCATGATAAACGCCGCGCGCGACATGTAGCCGGTGTCTTCGAGGATCCCGAGGAAGAAATACAGGATGAGAATCTGGGGCAGAAAAACAATCACCCGGCCGACCCCGGCAATCACGCCATCGGTCAGCAAATCGCGCAGATCACTTTCCGGCATGCGGCCGCCGACCCAGGCCGCGAGCTTCGTGCAGGCGCCATCGAGCCAGTCCATGGGATACTGGGCGACGGTGAAAATGAAAACGAACATCAACCCCATGGCGCCCAGAAACGCCACCCAACCCCAGAGCCGATGCGTAAAGATCATGTCGAGCCGATCCGAGGGGCTCAGCTCGTCGCTATAAATCTTAGTGAGCGATGCGTCGCACACCGTTTGAATCCACGCATAACGGGCATCCACCAAGACCGAGACCGGATCCAGGCCCTCCGCGCGAATCCGGGCCTGAGCCGAGTGAGTGGAGTCGACGACGCGCTGATCATAACCGGCCACATCCGTGAGCGCCTGTTCGTGGAGAGTGAGGAGCAGCAGCGCCTCGGAAAAAGCCGCCGCAGGAACCACTGGTAAAAGTTCGGCGAGCGCCCGCGCTTCCTTTTCAATGAGCGGCGGCAAAGGCGCGCGCACGCTGGGTTTGAGGAGAGGCGTTTGCGAGACCGCCTGCTTGAGTTCCACCAGCCCCACGCCCTTGGTGGCCACCATGGAAACCACCGGCACGCCGAGCCTTTCGCGCAGCGCCGGGAGATCGATGCGCGCCCCGGCTTTTTCAGCCATATCGACCATGTTTAACGCCACAATCACCGGCAGCTCGAGCTCCAGCATCTGCGCCACCAAATACAGATTCCGCTCCAGATTCGACGCGTCGATGACCGCAATGATCACGTCCGGCCGCTCGATCCCCGCCACCCGGCCCAGCAACACATCGCGCGCCACCGCTTCGTCCGGGGACCGGATCTGCAAGCTGTAGCTGCCGGGCAAATCCAGCAAGCTCATCGCCTCGCCGTGACTGCCGAAAAACGTCCCCTCTTTGCGCTCCACGGTGACCCCGGGATAGTTGCCGACTTTTTGCCGGAGCCCGGTGAGCGCGTTGAAAATCGTGCTTTTTCCGCAATTGGGATTGCCCGCGATAGCGACCCGCCGCACGGCCTGTTGGACTGGATCTGCAAGGGCCGAAGACATAGGGAAAGAAAGGGTTAGAGCGGGGTGACGCGGATACCGGCGGCGTCGCGTTTTCGGAGTGAAAGATGGTAACCGCGCACCTTCAACTCCATGGGATCGCCCAGCGGCGCGAAACGCACGACCTGCACCTCGACGCCGAGAGTCAGGCCCATTTCAAGCAGGCGTTGGCGTTCCTCGGGCGGCAAATCGAACCCTGCGACGCGGCCACGCTGGCCGGCGGTCATTGCGCTCAAAAAGTCGGCGGCCCCGGTTGTCATGCGGCGACGCGTTCCACGCGCACCAAAGCGCCCAATGCCCGGCCGATCGCCACCCGGGTGCCACTGAGCAAACAAATCATCGCCCCGCCATCCGCCACCTTGCGCACCTCAGCGGACTCACAAAACCCGAGTTCGCGCAAACGCACACAGTCCGGGCACTTCGGGCAAAGCGAAACGACTCGGAGCCGCTCCCCGCAACGGGCGCCGGCAAGCGTGAGGCATTCATGCGAAGACGGGGTAGACATATTTGATTGCGGGCAACCTACGCGCTTTTGAGACTGTGTCGCAATAGTTTTTTGAGACGCATTCGCAATAACAAACGCTCCCCCACCCGCTTGGCGCCCCTGCATTAAGAGATAAAGCGACGAAAATGCACCGACGGGCAGTCCCGTCATTCCCCCAAACTAGGAAATGAAAGCCAAAGAGAACAGCGCGCACAGGAAGCTCTGGATTTCTACTCACTACGATTTTTTCGATATTTGCGGTTAAACGATCGCCACTGCACGTTAATCGCTCCAGTCGGTGACTCTTTAGTTTCCATTCTTGTTTTTAGGTTTAATCCCGTTGCCTTTTCCCATGCCCGCCATCGCTCAACTCCGCAGTATTGTTGCCAGACTCCGCGCCCCGGACGGTTGCCCGTGGGATCGCGAGCAAACCCATGCCACGCTGCGCCCGGGATTGATCGAGGAAGCTTACGAAGTCATCGAAGCCATCAATCGCGGCGACGACGCGAATTTGCGGGAGGAGCTCGGCGATTTGCTGTTGCAGGTGGTTTTTCATGCGCAGATCGCTCAGGAAGAAGGCCGCTTCGATTTCGATGCCGTGGCTCGGGAGATTTCCGAAAAGCTCGTGCGTCGGCATCCCCATGTTTTCGCAGAAGGCAAGTGCGCGGACAGCGACGAGGTGCTCAAGCAGTGGGACGAGATCAAGCGCGCCGAAAAGGGTCTCCAGC
>JAYTYG010000094.1:0-2106 GCA_043742585.1 Spartobacteria bacterium | reverse complement strand
TCTTCGTGGCCCTAACCTCGTCCTCGCCCATGACCCGGGACGAGTTAATCGCCAATACCCGCCAAATCACCAGGGAACGGAAATTCAGCTACGATCTAGTCGACTCCATTGCCGCCTTTAAGAATGCCGAGCAGGAAGACCTGCGTGGCGGCCGTGTCCTGAGAGATGAATAACACTTGGAGCGTATTATCTTTTCGCCCTCGCCGCATTCCGTTTAGCACCTCGCCTTAAGCTTGGCGATCCCCGGCGCCCCATCCCGACGCCACCGCCGAAACCTCACTCAGGCGGCGAAATCCGCCCGACAAGCCTGCTGCAAACTATTATTGGCGATTAAGTCGCCGCACCGAGTGCAGGTATGTCCACCCTCGCAGCCCAAGTCCTCAGGCCGCGTCCCACGGGCAGGGAAATCCCCATCCCCTTCAAACGCATGACCTCTGAGTGCGCAGACCATATTGCTTAACAAGCTGGCGCCGACGGATTCGGTTTGGATCGGTTCACTTAATATCCGGGGTTTAAAAGACCGGGCCTCTGAAAAACGACTAAAATCAGGAGTTTCCATAATCGGTATTGGCTACAGAACGACAGCATAGCACCCGTTATGCCACGGGACATTTTACACTGTTGGCAGGCCTTTTCAAGGGAGGTAAAGAGCCGGGAGCACGGCACAAACTGCCCCCTCCACTTAAAGTAAGTAATTAGCCAACTGGCAATCATTGCCGAGTCCCCAAAAAATGGCCCGTCACGGTCCGGTCGCGGCCGCTGCTCGCGGCATTCCCGCGCAAGGTATAGTCGATGCTATGTCTTCCTAACGAAGCACCATGCGCAGAATTTTCCACTCTGTAACTGGGCATAGTCCGGCGGGAATCTGGAATGGGCAAATCCGTCGACAGACAGCGCGTCGGCATATCCAACCAAAAAAGCAGGGAGGCCAGCCATGTTATATCTAGTCAATCATACTCGCGAGCACACCATGGAAACCCGGCGGGCACTGCTGGCCGTAGACGGCTACCTTTTTTTCAATATGGCTAAGGAAGCCTCCGCAGAACTCGGCTCAATCCCGCATAAGGATCAACATGATCCCGACGTCCTTCTGGCCCAAATCCGCGTTCTCCTTCACCTTAAAAAATGGGGTCCGGCTGAAATGCTCTCCGCGCGCGGCTCCAGCCAATACCCGGAAGAAGATGAATTTACCGTGCAACGCGCCTTCGCGCTGCATCAGATGCACAAGGGTGAAATGGCCATGGACGTGCTTCTATCGGCGCCGGATTGGCTCCGGCGCACGGGGATATTACATTACAATCTTGCCTGTTACGAAGCGCGCCTGGGAGACCTTTCCATTGCCCGCAAATGCATGAACGCAGCGATCAGGCTCAACTCATCGATTAAAAAAAATGCCCGAATCGACCCTGATCTCTGGGCCCTCTGGAGTTAGCCTTCCGGAGTTAGCTAAGAACGTCTAAAATAACCGGTCTCACCCGGAGCCAGCCGCAGAGTAAAGCGACGACTTGATCCGATTTACTTGCGACCGGAGCCAGCAACCCACTTACGGCCCATCCTCCGCAGCTTTGCGTCTTTGCGTTAAATTCCGTTCCAGTCAGAACTTGGCGTTAAGTTAGGCGTTCCAAGACCGCGCAACGCCCCACCACTTGCATCCGTTCACTGCGCGCCGAACTGCAATTCTGAAAGGCGTCGGTAAGTCCCCTCCTGCTTCGCAATTAGCTCCAGATGCGTGCCCGACTCGGTGACCCGTCCCTGTTCCACCACGCAAATCCGGTCCGCCTTGCGCACTGTGGCCAGCCGATGCGCGATAATGAACGCCGTCCGCCCTTCGAGCAACGTGCCCAGCGCCTGCTGAATAAGCTGCTCACTTTCACTATCTAACGAACTCGTCGCTTCATCCAAAATCAGAATCGCCGGGTCCTTTAGCAAAGCGCGCGCAATGGCTATACGCTGGCGTTGCCCGCCCGAAAGCTTCACTCCACGTTCACCCACCAACGTGTCATAACCCTCCGGAAACCGCTCCACGAACTCATGGCAGTGCGCCCCCCGGCTCGCGGCAAGAATATCCGCCTCACTCGCCCCAGGCCGCCCATAAGCGATGTTATC
>JAYTYG010000093.1:0-3081 GCA_043742585.1 Spartobacteria bacterium | reverse complement strand
CGTGAGGGATGCCATTGATGGTCAGGGAGCACGCGCCGCAAATGCCTTCGCGACAATCGTGATCGAACGCAATGGGTTCGTCGCCCTTGGCCAGCAGCTCCTCGTTCAAGATGTCGAGCATCTCGAGAAATGAGGCGTCCGGAGAAATGTTGCGCGCCTCGTATTCGACGAGTTTCCCCTCGGTGTTGACGTTTTTTTGGCGCCAGACTTTAAGCTTAAGATTCATGGTTACTTGTAGCTCCGGGTAGCGAGATGCACGCTCTCGAACTCCAGGGGTTCGATGTGGCGATTGGGTTTATTGCCGTCCCCGGTGAATTCCCAGGCGGCGACATGGGCAAAGTGTTCGTCATCGCGGAGGGCTTCGCCATCCGGGGTTTGGAATTCCTCGCGGAAATGGCCTCCGCAGGATTCGCGACGTTCGAGGGCGTCGAGGCACATTAACTCGCCGAACTCGAGGAAGTCGGCGACGCGCCCGGCTTTTTCGAGGGCCTGATTGAGTTCCTCGTTGCCACCGGTGACGTTGACGTCCTTCCAGAATTCCTCGCGCAATGAGGGAAGGCGTTTGAGGGCCCGCTGGAGGCTCTTTTCAGTCCGCGCCATGCCGCACAAATCCCAGATCAACAGGCCGAGTTCACGGTGAAAGGAATCCACAGTGCGCCGGCCTTTAATGCTGAGGAGTTTGGCCGTGCGTTCCTGCACTTGAGCCTCGGCTTTTTTGAATTCCGGGTGCTCGACGCTGGGCCGATTGCCGAGTTGCGGTACCAAGTAATTGCCGATGGTATAAGGCAGGACGAAATAGCCGTCAGCCAGGCCCTGCATGAGTGCGCTGGCGCCGAGCCGGTTAGCGCCGTGATCGGAGAAATTGGCTTCCCCGAGGACGAATAGCCCTGGGATGTTTGACATCAGGTTGTAGTCCACCCAGAGGCCGCCCATGGTGTAATGAACTGCTGGAAAGATCCGCATCGGGGTTTTGTACGCATCCTCGCCCGTGATCTGTTCATACATCTCAAACAGGTTGCCGTAACGCTCTCTCACCGCCGGTTCGCCCAGCCGTTTGATGGCGGCCGCAAAGTCCAGGTAAACACCCAGACCGCTTTCGCCCACTCCGCGGCCTTCGTCGCAGACTTGCTTGGCGGCGCGACTCGAAATATCGCGTGGCGCCAGGTTGCCGTAACTGGGGTATTTCCGTTCGAGATAATAATCGCGCTCGTCCTCCGGGATGTCCAGCGGTGGGCGTTTATCGCCTTTCTTTAAGGGCGCCCAAACCCGGCCGTCGTTGCGCAAAGACTCGCTCATCAGCGTGAGCTTGGACTGGTAGTCGCCGCTGACCGGGATGCAGGTGGGATGGATTTGCGTGTAACAAGGATTGGCAAAGAACGCGCCCTTTTTATAGGCCCGATAAGTCGCCGTGACGTTGCAACCCTTGGCGTTGGTGGAGAGGTAAAAAACGTTCCCGTAGCCGCCCGTGCCCAGGATCACGCAATCGGCTGCATAAGATTTAATGAGGCCTGTGACCATGTCGCGCACGACGATGCCTTTGGCGTGCCCATCGACGAGCACGAGATCGAGCATTTCAGTGCGGGGAAACATTTCCACGTTGCCCTCGGCGATCTGGCGGTTGAGCCCCGAATACGCCCCCAGCAATAGCTGCTGTCCCGTCTGACCGCGCGCGTAAAAAGTGCGCGACACCTGCGCTCCGCCAAAGGAGCGGTTGGCCAGCAGACCGCCGTATTCGCGGGCGAAGGGAACGCCCTGAGCCACGCATTGGTCGATAATATCGACGCTCACTTCCGCCAACCGATGCACGTTGGCTTCGCGCGCCCGGAAGTCGCCACCTTTAATCGTGTCGTAAAAAAGCCGGAACACCGAGTCGCCATCGTTCTGGTAGTTTTTAGCGGCATTGATGCCGCCCTGCGCGGCAATGGAATGCGCGCGGCGAGGGGAGTCCTGATAGCAGAAGCATTTGACGTGAAAGCCGAGTTCCCCGAGAGAGGCAGCGGCAGAGGCGCCGGCGAGTCCTGCGCCCACGATGATGATCTCGTATTTGCGCTTGTTAGCTGGGTTGATCAGCTTGGACTCGAACTTATGTTTCTCCCACTTCTTATCGAGTGGGCCGGAGGGGATTTTGGAATCGAGAACGCTCATTAGGGGACGAGTTGGAGTTGGTGCGTCAGGACGGCCACCGGGATGGAGATGTAACCAAGAAAGATCAGCCAGGAGAGGAGTTGTCCGCCGTAAGTGACTGTGAGCCGAGTTTTGCGGCTATTGACGCCGAGCGTTTGCAGCACGCTTTGAAAGCCGTGGCTGAGATGCATGCAGAGTAGGAAAATCGCAGTGACATAGAAACCAGCCACCACCGGATGCTGGTCGAACCCCATGATCACCATGGAATGCACGTCGTATTCGCCGTGGGGCAGCGCTTCAAAGCGTTTGTCTGTGACTCTCACCGTGAAGTGCGCCAGATGAAATAGGATGAAGGCCAAAACCATCAACCCGCTGAGCACCATGGTTTTTTTAGCCGGCTTCAGCGAGGTGGACGCTGCGCATTCGTAGCGCTGTGCCTTGGCCGCGCGGTTTTCGATGGCCAGTTTGATTGTCGTAACAATGTGCAGGACCAGGCAGATGATCAAAAACGCACGGATCAACAGTAACGGGCCGGGCATGCTGTGCAGAAAAGCCGCATACGCGTTGATCTTTTCCGGGCCGGCAAAGATTTGCAAATTGCCCACCATGTGGCCGAGCACGTAGCCGATGAGCACCAGGCCGGTGAGCGCGACGACCCATTTTTTGCCAATTGAGGAGCGGTAAAAGGAGATGATGAAGTTCACGGAAGGGTTCTATTGGTCAGGAAAATCGCTGGGACTCATTCCAAGGGCGGCGATGGAGCATGCCACCACTGCGCGCAATTGCAGGTCGGCCGCTGCTTCGAGCAGTTCGTCGCTCTCGGACCCCGGATTGAGCCAAAGTTCCTTGGGTTGTTTCTCGGCAATCGCAGGTAGTAGTTTGATCCCGATGGCGGGAGCCAGGTAAAGACTCACGAAATCGACAGGGTCGGGGGTTTGCTCAATATGGGAGTAAGCG
>JAYTYG010000092.1:0-8035 GCA_043742585.1 Spartobacteria bacterium | reverse complement strand
CGATGATGTGAGGATTGACCTGTTGCTGAATACTTTGGGCTGCCATGCGAATGGCGTTCTTAATCGCCACCGGGGAGCTGCCTCCATGGGCGATAATGCAAACCCCGTTCACGCCAAGTAACGGCATCCCGCCGTATTCCTCAGCGCTCGTCTTTTTGTGAATGGTTCTAAACGCGGGTTTGGCCAGTAGCGCGCCCAGCTTGGTGATGGGGCTTTTGTAGATTTCGTGTTTGAGCCAGGCGAAGATGGCGTGCGCCAAAGCTTCGCTGGTTTTGAGTACGATATTGCCCGTAAACCCATCGGCCACAACGACTTCCACTGGGTTGCCAAAAAGATCGTGGCCTTCGACGTTCCCTCGGAAATTGAGGGCGCTGTTTTTAAGTAGCTCGAAGGATAACCGGGTGAAGTCGTTGCCTTTTTCGTCTTCGGTGCCGATGGACATCAAGCCGACGCTGGGATTCGTGTAGCCGAGGACGTGGCGCGAATAGACCGAGCCCATGATGGCGTTGTGCAGGGTCTGGAGCGGGGTGGGATCGGTGTTTGCTCCTGCGTCAATGAGCACGAAGAGATTGCTCTGCGTAGGCATGGTGGCGGCAATCCCAGGCCGCTCGATCCCAGGCAGGGTGCGCAGTTTCACGGTGCTGGCCGCCACGGCCGCCCCGGTGTGGCCTGCGCTGACGACCGCTTCCGCGTCGCCTTTTTTCACTAAATCCACTGCGCGACTCACTGAGGAATCTTTCTTTCGCCGCAGGGCGTCGGTGGCGGAATCGCCCATCTCGACCACCTGTGTGGCGTGAACGATTTCAATGCGCCGATCGTTGCATTGGATTTTTTTGAGCTCGGCCTCGAGAATGGCGGTGTCGCCGGTGAGGAAGAGCTTGGAGATCTCAGGGAACTCCTGGAGCGCCAGGGCGGCTCCGGCCACGAGTTTGGCGGGGCCTTGATCATGGCCCATGGCGTCGAGCGCGATTTTCATGGGCGCTGTCGGGACGCGGTGGGCACTGAGGATATTGCTTGAAAAGAGTCAGCCGCCCACGCGTGAAGCGGGGCGGCTGAAAAACTGGCGTGTCGGATTAAGCTCCGGCGATGGTGAGGACTTGGCGGCCCTTGTAATAGCCGCAGGAACCGCAGGCGGTGTGCGAAGTGATGCTGCTGCCGCATTGGCCGCACTTGGCAAGCGTCGCTGCGTGCCAGCGGTTTGCAGCTTTGCGCGTGCGCAGCCGCATTTTGGACATCTTGCGTTTAGGAACTCCCATATCAGTTTATCTTTTTAATTTTTAATTGGTCGAGTGCGCCCCACACCTCGCTGCTTTCGGAGCTAGGGTCGCTCTCGGTATTAGGCGGGCGCAACGCGCGGTTGCAGGTCCTCTCGCCACTCCAATCGCAGTGCGGATGGGGCGGAAGGGCGAGCAAAATGTCTTCCCGAACCGAAGGTGTCAAGTCCACCATTTCAGCTCCTGTTAATTCTATTTGGCAGGCGAAGTCATCGATCGCCACCGGATACGAAAATGATTCGAGGCAATTCACGCATTTCACCTCAAAATCCACCCCGATTTGGCCGGTCGCAAATAGGCCGCCTTCACTGAGTCCGACCTCCAGGGAGTAACTCACTGGGCTGACTGCGCGGACCATTTCCGGCTCGTGTAAATCGAGGAGACCATGGTCTGCCTCTCCTTCGATATGTTTTCCCTCGATGGGGATTTGATTGATGTGGACCTTCATAACTGGAAATGGACTGCCTGAGTTTTTAGCCGGCGCAGCGAAGTGGTGCGTGCTTTGAAAAAGCCGCCCTTTTTTAATGGGTGCTGCTTGTCGCCGATTCCGCAATATCGACGCTCCCGGGCCGGGTTGCAGCAAATTTTTCCCGAAGCGCGACTGCCACCGCTGAGGTGACAAATGACTGGATGTCGCCGCCGAGGCGTGCGATCTCCCGAACGATCCGCGAGCTGAGGTAAGTGTATTCCTCCTTGGGCATGAGGAATATGGTCTCAATGGACTCCTCCAACTTCCGGTTCATGAGCGCCATTTGAAATTCAAATTCAAAGTCTGAGATGGCGCGCAGCCCCCGTATGACCGCGCCCGCCTGCTGTTGGAGGGCGAAATTAACCAGGAGTCCTTCAAATCGCATGATCCGCACGTTGGGCATTTGTCCCGCGCTGGCTTGGAGCAGGGCGATGCGTTCTTCGGTGGTGAAGAGGCTTTGCTTCTGGTCGTTTTTCGCGACGGCCACGATCACTTCATCAAAAAGCTTGGACGCCCTTTTGATGACGTCAAGGTGCCCGTTGGTGACCGGGTCAAAGCTGCCTGGATAGATTGCGCGTCGCACGCGCGCAGACTGGACCAAGTGTCGCGTGGAGGGAAGGCACGTTTTCCTGCACGCCCGCTGGTGTTGATTTCGCAGGCGGTTGGGGTCGTCAGCTCCTGTCCTGCCCCCTGTTTAACTCTCTATTCTCCCGCCGCGCGCCCCGGATTTCGAGGGCTTCTTGATAGATCTGCTCGAGGACTTGCGCTTGGGCGGAAAGTGCGAACTCGCTGGCAACACGCCGGGCCGCAGCTGCGCTCATTTCGGCGTAGACGCCCGGATTCGCGGCGAGCTGCAGCAGGGCTTGGGCGAGCGCTTGGTCGTCGCGTTCGGCCACGAGCAGGCCGCTGACGCCGTGTTGGACCGCCTCGGCAATGCCTCCGTGGCGGGTGGCGACGACTGGCAGGCCGCTGGCCATGGCTTCGAGCATGGAGTTGGGGATGCCCTCCTGGTCGCCGTCGCCGCCGAGTTGGCTCGGGTGCAGGAAGAGATGCGCGTCGCGAAACAGGGCGCCGAGCTCGGCTTGTGGCAGAAAGCCTGGGAAAAACACCTTCCCTGTTAATCCCAGGCGCTCGCTGAGCGCTCTCAATTCCTCAAGCTGTGGGCCGTCGCCGGCGATGGTGAACGTGGCTTTTGGATGGGCTTGGGCGAATTGAGCGAACGCTTTGAGGCTGGTTTTGAGTCCCTTTTTTTCGATCAGCCGACACGCTTGCACGCAACGCCATGCAGTGTCTTCGGGCGGTTGGCGTTGCTGGAAAGCGATTTGATCAAGGGGAATCCCGGTGCGATGCAACCGGATTTTTTCCCGCCCACAGCCCATGTCCACCAGTCGTTGCGCGAGCGATTCTGATCGGACAAGGAGCAGGGTCGCCAGCTCGAGCATGCGCCGGGTTTTAGCCAAATGCGCCGGTTGATCCATGTGGACCTGGGCGTCTGCGCCATGGAAGGAGACCACCACGGGGAGATCGCAGATTTCCAGCAGTGGCAGCAAGTGGACCCCGATATGGCCGAAGTAAACGTGCGCCAGGTCGGCTCGGGCTTCGTGGAAAGCGGCTAGAATACGCCGGGCTTCGCTGCGATAGATGGTGATGGGCTGTCGGCAGATCTGTTTTTGCCAGAAGCGCCGGAGCTGATGGCTGCGGGGCTTGGGGATCACCCAGATCGATTCGAATGGGAATTGCCCGGGGTTTTCGCGTTTCTGGGCGAAGACCACTGGCTTAAACCTGCGCAATGCGGTGAGTTGCCGATAGACGTGCAGCATCTCAGGCTTGAGGAACGTGACGATGTAGGAGGCCACAATCTGGCTTCGAACCTCGGCCGGGGCTGGATCCGCTGCCGCGCCCACGGCTGGGTCGACGGCTGGGTCGACGGCTGGGTCCGCTGCGGTCTGGGGGGCGCCCGGCGCGTTGGGATTTGTAGGAAAAGAAGACGGCTTATTCACTTCGCCCCTCGAAAATGGTCACACCTGACTCTATGGTGTCATTAGTATGGAGAGAGAAGTCGAAATTGTGAATGAGCTCGGGTTGCACGCCAGGCCGGCTTCGGAGTTTGTCCGTTGCGCCCAGCGATTCGAGGCCGACATCACGATTCATAAAGGGCCGGAGACGTTCTCGGCGCTGAGCATTCTGGAAGTGCTCAGCGCCAATCTCGATTGCGGCGCCCGGGTGCTCCTCGTGGCAGAGGGGCCTGATGCCAGGCAGGCTCTTGATGCGCTGGCAAAGCTCATCGCCGAGTTCACGGATGATATTTGAGCGCCCCAATTGCCGGGTTTCCGCCCCCTCGGGCACGGGAATCCTCAGGCTGTCGGATTCTCTCCGCTGCACCTCAATGCCCCTTTTGGATGGAATAAGAACTTAACGCAGAGTCGCGGAGCCGCAGAGGAACAGCAGGGGACGGACAGCAGGGGACGGACAAATCATTCGTTCTCGTCTTCGCGGGAGGGGGGCGGATCTGCTCTCCTGCTGCTCGCGCTGGGCAGAATGACTCGTGTTTTTTTGGCGATTAATTGCGGCCGCCGACACTCCTAGCGCCACCGCAGGGGCGCCCTTGGTGGCTGCGGGATCGCTCGATTGCGCGGGCGCTGCCGGATTCAGGCGAACTTCCCTCGAATTGAAGGTTGAGAGTTGGCGCCGGGCGTGGTTTAGCTCGGTGCGGTTTACCGGTCCCTCAGTCACCTCTCCTTATTCGTTTTGTCTTCGCCACTATCCGCAGCTGATTTGCTTGAAAAGGCGCGCCGGGTGATTGCCCTGGAGCGGGGAGAGGTGCAGCGTTTGGAGGCGCGCCTGGATCACACTTTTGCCGAGGCGATCGCGTTGTTGCAGCGGTGTATGGAGGCTGGCGGTAAGGTTGTGGTGTGCGGGGTGGGAAAATCGGGGCACGTGGGCGACAAGATCGCAGCGACTTTGACCAGCACGGGTTGTCCGGCCGTGGTTTTAAACTCGCTCAACGCCTTGCACGGAGATTTGGGGGTGGTGGCGGACGGGGACGTGATTTTGGCGCTTAGTTACAGTGGGGAGACGGATGAGTTGGTCAATATCCTGCCGGCTTTGGCTCGGTTTGATGTGAAGATCATCGCGATGACGGGTTGTAATACTTCGTATGTGGCATTGCACAGCCACGTCCATCTCAATGTTCAGGTGGAAATGGAGGCTTGTCCGTTGAATTTGGCGCCGACTTCCAGCACCACGGTGATGCTGGTTCTGGGGGATGCTTTGGCCATGGTGCTGCTGGAGGCGCGGGGCTTTACCAAGGAGGATTTCGCCCGCTTTCATCCCGGCGGACGGCTCGGGCGCACGTTGCTTTTGAAGGTGCATCAGATCATGCGCGGCTCAGATCAGATGGCGCTCGTGCCTCCCTCGATGCCGGTGCGTGAGGTTTTGCACCAAATGAATCAATGTCGCGCAGGTGCCGCGGTGGCTGTCGATCCCGATGGCAAATTGCTCGGGATCTTTACTCATGGGGATTTCGCCCGGCATTTTGAGCTGAATCCAGCGATCGGGGACGCTCCGGTGGAGCAGTTTTTGACCCGGTCCCCGATCACGATCGGCGGGGACCGCCTGGCGGTGGAAGTGCTGCACGTGCTTGAAAATCATCGGATCGACGATTTGGTGGTTTTGGACGCTGAGCAATGTCCGATTGGCGTGGTGGATTCCCAGGATCTCGCCCGGTTCCGACTGGTTTAAGGTGCGCGCCACGGGGGAGTTGTGAAGAGTGAACTATGAGGAGCGTTTTGGTTTAAGGGCGCCTGACTTCATGCCAAGTGCTGACTTGAACGGAATTTAACGCGGCGGTGGGGATTTAACGCAGAGCCATCAGAGCCGCAGAGCCGCGGAGATTTGTGAAAAGTCTGAGATTAAAGTGTCTGTCCTTTTTATTTCCGCGCCTGCGGCTCCGCGTGAGACCGGTTATTTTAGACGCACCAAGGGCGCCTGCGTTCTCAAAATCTTCTGCATTCATCATTCATAATTCCTGATGAGGGTTGCCACCTGCGCGCTGATAACGGATAGTCCCGCCCCCTTCTTCGGAAGAACCAAACTCAAGACCCCAAAGAAGCATTTTTAAATTTTATGGCTCAGGCAAATGATCTCCGCAAAGGTATGTGCATCCGATATAATGGCAACGTCGCCATTGTGCTCGAGGTTATGCATCGGACGCCCGGCAACTTGCGTGCTTTCGTCCAGGCTATTATTCGCTACATCGGGACCGGCAAGTCCGCCGATGTGCGCTTTGGCTCGACGGATAAAGTGGAGAGCGTGGATATCCAGCGCACCACGGTGGAGTTCAGCTACAAGGATCATCAGGGCTACCATTTCATGGACCCGGAGACCTACGACACCGTTTCGCTCGATGAGAAGTTGCTCGCCGATGTCATCGATTATCTGGTCGAAAATCTCAAGGTCGAGGTGCTGTATGTGGAGGGGAAAGCCGCTCAGGTCGAGGTGCCTGCGTCGGTGATTCTCAAGGTCACCGAGTCCGCCGAGGGCGTGCGAGGCGACAGCGCAAATAACGTCATGAAAACCGCGAAGCTGGAGACAGGTTTGGTGGTCAATGTCCCGCTATTCATCAAGGAAGGCGAGAGCGTGAAGATCGATACCCGCAATCGCACTTACATGGGGCGCGCTTAACGTCGTCTCCCGGATAGCGCCGGGCCGTCGCCGCCAAGGTGATTGAGATGTTGGCCCCGCTGGTGGCGTCACGCCCACTCTTATGCGGGGCCTTCTTTTTTGACGGGACGCATCGCGGGATTTCATTTGCAGCGTTGTGTTTTTGCCTTAAACCCTGAGCCGAGTGAGCCGGAAAACGACAAACCCGCAGCGAGGAAGAGCGCCTCAAAGGAAATTGCGGGTGGCAGCCGTCAGGGCTGAGCCACTTTCCATCCCGACGTGGTGGCTCAACTCGGTGGTCGGCGTCTTCTTGCTGGTTCCCGTGGCGCTTGTGGCCCAGACCTTCTTCTCCAGCTTTGCCCGGGTGGCGGTGAATAACGAGTTTTGGGCCACCGAAGAGTTTTGGTTTTTCTCGCTCGGCGCAGTGCTTTGGGTGCTGGCCTTTTTCGGCGGCATCTGGGCGTCAGGCGAGCCGCGGTTGTTGAGGGCTTACGTATTTGGCCACGAGCTCACGCATGCGATCTGGGTGTGGGTGATGGGGGGGCGAGTGAGCGAGTTTAAAGTGACGCGGGAGGGCGGCTTTATCATGACCGACACCCACAATGTCTGGGTGGCGTTGTCGCCGTATTTCTACCCTGTTTATAGCGTTGCTGTGATTATCGTTTATGGGCTGTTGAGTGCGTTTTATGACGTGTCCCCTTATACGTCGCATCTCTTTGCCTGCATTGGATTCACCTGGGCGTTTCATTTGTGCTTCACGCTTTGGATGATTCCAAAGGGCCAGAGCGATTTGACTCAGTTCGGGACTTTCTACTCCCTGGTTATCATCGCAGGGATGAATCTGGTGTTGCTGGTCGCGTTGCTGGTCCTGGCGGCGCCCGAAGTGACCTTCGCTGTCTTTGCCCTCGAGCTCATGCGGAATACCGAGAATCTGGCAGTGTTTGTCTGGAAATACTTGGGTCCCATCTTGCACGTGCCTTGAGCTTCGTGGGGAGGCGCCTTCGGAGCTGGGCTCGTAAAGAACCGGAACTGCGCCAAATCGTGTGGAGCCGGAGAAATCGCTGTTGCGAAAGGTGGGGTAATGGGCGAGCGGAGCAACCGGGATGCGAGATGCGAATCCATTGAGACGGGAGCGGAATTACCGCATTACGATGTCCAAGTTGCTGTTTTCTAATATGTGTTCGACTTCAGTTAATAATAGGGGCTGTTGCCTTGTTCGCTTGGCTCTTTCAAATTTAAAAGATTGTTCCCACTCGTCGCGTGCCTCTCCCGGCTGTGGCCCGACCGCTGACGCGCAGGCATTTGAGTTCACTCCGGGCCGCGAATTCTTTTGACGCTGCCCCAAGGCAGCCCCTAAGTGTAGACACTTTTCGAGGGTAGTGGCCGGATCTTGCGCATTAAGCCGAAAAATCCTGTATTTTTGCCACTAACCCTACTCGCATCGCAGCGTTAATTTACGATTTATAGCAAAGGCAATTCTGAATGTTTAATGGACTTTTCGGTCTGTTCTCGAACGACATCGGTATCGATTTAGGAACGGCCAACACCCTTGTTTACGTCAAGGATCACGGCATTGTGCTCAGGGAACCTTCGGTGGTGGCGGTGCAAGCCGGCACAAATCGAGTGCTTT
>JAYTYG010000091.1:0-4257 GCA_043742585.1 Spartobacteria bacterium | reverse complement strand
AGGGCATGCTGCATGGTCACCCAGGCCGGTCCGCTCTGGCGATCAAACCCATGGTTGCCATGTTCCAGCTCCAGATATTCGCAGGACCGCTTTTTTGCGATCATGGCGTCGTGGAAAAACCGACTGTTGTCGATGGCCACAACGCCGTCGTCCTTGGCGTGGGCGAGGAAGGTGGGGGGCGTCTGGTCGGTGACCTGGAGCTCGCTGGAATAGTAGCGGATCTGTTCGGGCGTGGGCGAACCCCCAAGCAATGCCCCGCGCGAACCGCCGTGGGTTTTTTCACCCATGGTAATCACCGGATAGATCAACATGGCGAAATCAGGGCGGCAGCTCACGCGATTCACCGGATCGGCAGCTTTGGCGTCGCCGAGATCGAAATGCGTATCGGCGGTGCTGGCGAGATGGCCACCAGCGGAAAAGCCGATGATACCGATGCGATCAGGCTTGATCTTCCAGGCACTGGCGTTTGCGCGCACCCAGCGGATGGCACGCTGGGCATCGCTGAGCGGCACCATACAACGGCCGGCGGGCAAACGGTATTCGAGGATGGCCGTGGTAACGCCGTGTTCGTTCAACCACTTGGCGACGTTGTAACCTTCCGTGTCGATGCAGCGCTGCCCATAACCGCCGCCCGGGCAGATGATGATGGTGGTGCCGTTTGGATGGGTGGGTCTGGAGACGATGATGTCGACCTGATCGCCTTGCTTGCCCCCGTCGTCGAACGGGGCGCCGTTGGGCCAAAGCTTGATCTTTTCACCGCCGGTCTCACTGGCCCGCAGGGTTATGGCGGTGAGGAAGATGGCGGCAGCAACGCGGAGGGGGGGCAGGAGGGGATTCATGGCGGCGACCATACATTGCGCGGCCGGAACGCAAAATAGTAATGGCGGTTGACCCCATTGAATGCCCGGCTACTGTAAATCGCTCTCGCAGCGCCTGCATGATGTCCAAACTACGCCCTTTCTTTTTCCTCGTGCTGGCCCTTGTTCTGGGGCCTTTGAGCGCGCGGGCAGCGGGGTCGCTCTACGACAAAAAAACTGCGCAGAAGCTGGATTTAAGCAAGCAATCCATTTTCGGGCCGCAATCCTCGAAGTTTCGGTATGACAAGAGGATGATAAATGCCGCCGAGATCGCCCAAGCCCGGGCGCGCGGCCATTCGGCAAGCCGTTGCTGGCGATACGTCAAAACCGCCCTGCTCGCGTCCAATACCATTGATTCGTATCCCAAGACTGCCACCGCCAAAGAGGCTGGCACGGAGCTGCAATCCAGCTACGGCTTCAAGAAACTCAACCTCAAAGACCCCTACAAAGCGCCCCTGGGTTCGGTCATCGTTTACGGCGGTAAAGGTGCGGGGCACGTCGAGCTCCGCTCCGAAAAAGGGTTTGTCAGCGATTTCCTGTCGCCAAAGCCGTCAACCCGGCCATTGATCGGCATTTACGTCAAACCCCGAAGCTGACGGTGCGGGGCACGCTTCGGCTGCGGGTGGTTCCGAACGCGAAACGCAGCGTGGTGGTGGGTGAATACGGAGAGGCCATCAAGGTGAAAATCGCCGCGCCGGCTTTGGACGGGAAAGCCAATGAAGCGGTGCGGGAGTTTTTAGCGGAAACCCTAGGGGTCCCCGGGCGAACGATTACGCTGATCTCGGGCGAGAAGTCGCGCGACAAAGTGGTGGCGGTGGAGTCGCTCGACTCTACGGAGCTCCGGCAGCGGCTGCTGGCGGGCGTCGGATAGATCGCATCTGCGGATTCACGTAAAACGCGGTCCGCGGCCGAAGCAACTGCTTAACGCCGAGCCGTAGAGCTGGGATGGGGATTTGCCTGTCCCCGCGCACCCATGTCCCCGCTCACCCAGGGTTGCACCTGGCATGCGGATGCCCCGTTGGAGCGAATCAGGAAAAATGGCGGATGTCCGCCCGCTCCAACGGTGCGGTCTGGCGTTTGGGCATTTCCTCATCCGTGGAGGAGAACCTTAGGATGACGGTTCGATCCTGTAGGCCACTTATGAAAATTGCCCAAACTCCAGCGAACCGCAACGCGGTTCCGCCGACTGCCGCCCCTGGTGGAAAATTGCCTAAGGACGAGGTGCCATTCCGCCGAGTATTCGAGTTGATGACTCTTTTTTAAGCCGAATTCGCCACCCGCACTTAGCCTTGTACGCACCGATAGCCAATTTATGTTGATCCTGGGATCCGGCCTGAACGCCTCCCTTCTCACAGCGCGAGCTGTGGAGCGGGCGTCCACGGCTATGTCTGCCTCGATCGGCAAGCTTTCCAGCGGGCGCCGGATCGGCCTGAGCTCCGACGATGCCGGGGGCTTGGCGGTGTCCACGAGGCTGGCCGCAGCGTTTAAAATGCTGAATGCCACGGACTCGAACCTGACGAACCTGCACTCGTTTAAGACCGCGCAGGACCAGTGCCTAAGCGAGCTGGGGACGCTGCTGTCCCGGATGGGGGAGCTGAAGACGCTCTCGTCAGATCCCACGAAAAATCAGAGCGATAAACGCAATTACGGGGTCGAATATTCGCAACTCAGCGCGCAGGCCCGGAGTATAAACGACCGCACGTTTAACGGGATCCGATTATTTTCCGCGACGAAATCGGACCAGGCGCTGAGTGTTTCGTCATCAAACGACTCTGGGCAAACGATCGGGATCGTGAATCCGACGCTCTCGACGTCGACGTTGATCGATGTCATTTCCGACAAGGTCTACAGCATACAAACCGGCCAGATGGAATGGGGCGAGGCCGAAGCCGACGCCACGGCAAAGGGCGGAGCGCTTGCGAAATTCACGTCGAGCGACGATTTGGCGCAGGCTTTGTTCCAACTCGGCAGCGATGTTAACAAAGATCCCCTGTGGATAGGGTTGACCCAGACCACCGGCGCCACTCAGCCAGGCGCCGGTTGGGGCTGGGTTTCCGGCGGCACATTGGCCGGGCAAACCTATCAGAATTGGGCCGGCGGCCAGCCCGACAACGGCGGCAGCCCCGAGCCGTCGCATAACCAATCGGCTGACGCCCTGGCTTGGAATCAACCCGCCTCAGTCTGCGCCACCTCCGGGCACATCGGCGATGAACTCAATAATAACGGCGACGGCGTGGTCTCCGGTTACGTGGTCCAATACACCGATTCCACCGGGGCCACCAAGTATAAGGCTGTGACCGGCTCCGCGCTGACTTGGGACGCCGCCCGCCAGGCCGCTTACAATCCCGGGTCGGGGGATTTGCCAGCGCGGACGAACGTGAATCTTGGCGCGTCGACGACCACTCTGGGCTCCAATGCGGTCACGGTCACGAGCGCCACGGGGCTTCGCGTGGGGATGGTGGTGACGGGCGCCGGGATCGCCCCGGGAACGAAGGTCACCGGCGTGAACAACTTGAACATCACTCTAAGCAGCCCCGCCACGGCCACTGCCGCCGGCGTTGGCTTGACTGCGGATTTCGATCCCGGCTCGCATCTGGCCACGCTCCGGTCGACCGGGGAATACGCCAACGCAAAGGCGCAGCTCGAAGCGCAGGGAGTCGGCGCCAACCAAGTGCTGTGGCTCGGCGCGTATCAGTCCCCCAGCAGCGTCAACGAAGCGGATCCGAGCGTCAACTGGCACTGGGTCTCCAACACCGAGGCGGGCGATTCACTCACCCATCCCGCCACCGATGCCGCCGTGGACTTTTCAACCGTGACTCTCCACTCCGGCGAACTCGACAACGCCTCTTCAGGGGCCGCCAACGAAAAAGTCGCCTACATGTCGGGCGCGGCCGGGAAATGGAGCGACTCGACGCCGAGACCAGATCACGGGGGAACCACGGTGAAAGGGTATCTCATGGAGAAAGACACCATTTCAACAGTATCCACAGCCCAGGTGTCAGACGCCTTGCAATTTGTCGCACAACTCCGGGCCTCGGTCGGGGCCGAGATGTCGCGCATCGAATATACACTCGATAATAACCGGAACAACGCGGCCAATCTCGAGCAGGCGCAGAGTCGGATCATGGACGTGGACACGGCGAGCGAGACAGTGGCGTGGGGACGCAGCAAGATCCTGCTGCAAGCGGCGATGAGCATGTTGACCCAGGCCAACAACAGTGCAGGCATGCTCTTGAAGCTCCTGGAATAGGATCGAGCCGCCGACTGCGGCAATAAACCCGGAGCGCTTAGTTCCACTTTGTTAACCCGGGTTTCTCATTTTACGATTCTCCTCTGAAGGCAGAACTACATTTCGCCCCAAAGGCACTACAAATCTCAAGATTTACTCAGAGAGGTAAGC
>JAYTYG010000090.1:0-3046 GCA_043742585.1 Spartobacteria bacterium | reverse complement strand
GCTTACCTCTCTGAGTAAATCTTGAGATTTGTAGTGCCTTTGGGGCGAAATGTAGTTCTGCCTTCAGAGGAGAATCGTAAAATGAGAAACCCGGGTTAGATGCGTAAGCCCTGGGGTATCGCCGACTCAACCCCTAGCTACAGGCTGGAATCCGGGATTGGCCGAACTCAGGCGCGCGGTGGGCAGTGGCGGCGGGCCGGCTATTTGTCGCTGAAAAGGTGGATCAGCAGTAAAATCAGCGCAATGGCGGCAAGCACGCTCAGTGTGATCTTGATCCAGCTCAGGGGATGTTTGCCGGCGATCGTGCCGGTATAGCCGTTGACCACCACCTGAAAACTGCGGGAGCCGAACGTGTAGGCGATCACCCAAACCGGCACCAGGATGTGCTTGAACGTCTGCCCCGAAAAATCCGTGTCCACACTCAGGCTGCGGTGCGTGTCGCCGGGCACTGCGCTGGCGCATAGCGACTCGGTTTTTGCGCCCATCGTTTTCTGGGAGTTGGCGGCGGCGGCGATCAGGTCGATCTGGTATTGCTCTACGATCCAGCCCGAGAGATAGCCGGGATCGTAGGGTTTAAGATCGCTGGTTGTCGGGAACGGCTCGATCTGGCGCAGCAATGCTTCGGGGATGCCGCGCGAAGCCGGGACCAGCTCGTCATCGAAAAAATGGTCGAGAGCGCCGGAGCTCGGCACCCAACGCGTGTGTTGCACTTGTCGCGTCTTTCTTTCGCCATCGGAGTCGGTGTAGGACTCCGTCTCGTAATAATGGTAGCCGGACTCGGCGCACCAATCGGCATGCACCTGGGCGTCAAAGGTCCAGTAGGGGATGTAAAGCCCGCGCAGGGTGTCGGTGAGGGCCCGGCCTTTGAGGGCGTTGGGCGCAAACCAACGGGACCCGTACCATTGGCGGACCATTTCCCGCACTTTGACTTCGGAGACTTTGAATTCGAGCAGGCTGTCGGGTCGGATCGGGGCCTGGATCTGGTCCTGGGGAATCAGCGCCGAGGACCCGCAAAAGTCGCAGCGCTGGGCGGCCCTGGTGGGATCAAAGACCGTGATGGCCTGACAGCTTTGACATTTGACCGACGTTTTCTCTGACTGCCAGCCCCGCTTTTCATCGGGAATCTCCCGCAGCGCAGTGGCCAGGTCGCGCTCGACGACTTGTGCGGTGTCCTCGTTTAATAGGGTCGGCGAAACGGCTCCGCAATACGGGCAGACCAGGGCCTGCTTGGCGGGATTCCATTGCGCTTCGGCGCCGCATGCCGGGCAATCATGCTTTTTCTGGGCTTTGACTTCAGGCCTGCCGTCGGGGGCGGCAGGCAGCGGGGGAGGCTGGGACATGCTTAGCTGTTGAGGAAGGTGTCGATGGCTGTGCGGGTAATGCGCCAGGCGGAGCCGATTTTTTTGCCTTTGAGTTCGCCGGCCTCCAGCGTGTGAATCACGTCGGCTTCAGTGACGCCGAGAACCTGGGCGGCTTCCGCCGGGGACAGCAGGCCGGCCGCGGGAGCTTGCGCCGCTGCGGGCGCGACTGCGGCAGGCAGGGGGGGAGGAGTGGCGGCGCCCGGCGTGGCTTGGGGGGCCAGCACTCCGCCTTGTTGCCCCATCATTTGTTGCGCCATCGCCATGCCCACTGCCATCTCCGTCGCCATTCCACCGGCGCCGCTAGCGCCGTTCTCCATGCCCTGGGCCATCTGGAATTTGACGTAATCGTTGAGGTTGCCAACGGCGGCCATGGAGGAACGTTTATCGATCGCGGCCTCGACTTCCGGCGGGACGCTGACGTTTTCGAGGACGAAGCTGGTCATCTCCAAGCCGTATTTGGCGGTCACCACGGCGTTGATGAGGGGGAGCAGAGCGCCGCCCACTTCGCTGTAGCGCGAGGCCACATCGAGCACGGGGATTTTGGCTTGAGCCAGCGCCTCGGTAAAGAGCGAGATGATCCGCGAGCGCATCGTGTCGGCGAATTCATCGAGCCGGAAATGCTGATCGCTGCCTGCCACTTCCTTGAGGAAAAGCTTCGGGTCGACGATCCGGAAGTCGTAGGTCCCAAACGCGCGGGCCCGGACGATGCCGAAATCTGCATCGCGGAGCATGACAGGGTTGGAGGTGCCCCATTTGTTGCCGGTGAAAAGGCGGGTGGTGACGTAATAGACGTCGGCTTTGAAAGGGGTGTTGAAGCCGTATTTCCAGCCCTTGAGCGTGGTCAGCACGGGGATGTTCTCCGTGGTGAGCGTGTGTTTGCCAGGCTCGAATGTGTCGCCGAATTGGCCCACATAGACAAACTGCGCGACTTGCGACTCGCGGACGATCAGTTGCGCCCCATTTTTGATCTCCTTATCCTCGTCGGGCCAACGAAAGCTCAGGGTGTCGCGGGAATCATCGGTCCATTCGATGATGTCGATGAGTTCACTTTTGATGAAGTTTAAGAGGCCCATAATCGTGTGGTTCTTCGTTTGGTTCTAAATCGGGGTGCGGGTTGACTGAACGGGGGGAAAGCTACGGGGGCGATTTAAAACGGCAACTGGGATTTGAGGGGGATTTCAGGAGAGGGAACGGGCCGGGAATTGAAGCGGGCACAGTTGCGCCGGCTTTGGCGATTTTTGGGCATTGGGAAAAGAACCGGGTTGACGTGCCAGGCAACCTGCACCAAGTTGCCCTGTTCAGAGTTACGGGCCTGACATGGTTTCGATCAAGAGGTTGATTCCTTTAGGACTGCATGCAGCGGACGCCCATTGTTCCGCTTTATCAACAGGGGCAAAAATCAAAAGCCAACAACATTGTTGACGCGACCGACGCCTTCACCGGCGGCGAGTTCGCCATTGCAGCTTAATTGCTGTGATGTTCGCCCCTCCGATAGACGCCTGCTAGTCGGAGGGTAAATGCAGGCAAAAGCGGTTACCTTCTCAATCCAGCGTTTCTGGGAAAGAGAATCGAGGTGGTGGGTATTTTCGTCCCACTCTTGCACCACCTTTAAATTCAGGGAGGGACTAAGCATGTAGAAGTTCGAGGCAGATTTCTTGAGACCCGGGTTCGATCCCCGGCAGGTC
>JAYTYG010000089.1:0-2624 GCA_043742585.1 Spartobacteria bacterium | reverse complement strand
CTGAATGTTTCCACCGAAATCCTCAAAGCCCATGGCGGGCAACTTCTCGTGGCCAATGCCAGTCCGTCGGGCGCGCTGGTTGTGTTTGAACTCCCTGCATTTATCCCATGAATTCTGTCCTGATTATTGAAGATGAACATGCGCTCGCGGCCGCTTTGGCTGCGGTGTGCAAGCGCCTCGGTCACGAGTCGCGCCTTTGTGCCTCCGGTAGCCGGGCCTTGGCTGAGCTGGCGCTCAATGAGTTCGCCCTGGTGCTGCTGGACATCGGGTTGCCGGATATGAGCGGTCTGGAGGTGCTCAAGCGCATCCGCGCGCAATGGCCCACGCTGCCGGTGGTCGTGCTCACCGCCCATGGCACTCTGGATAATGCGGTGGCGGCCAAGAAGCTGGGTGCCACGGCGTATTTGCTCAAACCCTTGGAATTGCAGGAGGTGCAGGAAACCCTGCGCCAGGTGCTCAGCGTGACGGAGGCCGAGCCGCTCCCTAGGGCGCAATCGCTTTCACTGCTGGTGGGGGCCGCGCCGGCCATGCAGCGCAGCTTCGTGGAGATCGCGCACGCCTGCGGCTCCGAGGCGCCTGTGCTCATCACTGGTCCCACGGGGACAGGCAAAACTTTGGCCGCCCGCGTCATTCATTCCAATAGTCTCCGCAAAAACGGGCCGTTCGTTACCCTCCAGTGCAGTGCGCTTCCTGAGCCCCTGCTTGAAACGGAACTTTTCGGGCATGAAAAAAACGCGTTCACCGGCGCGGGCGCGGCGCGGCCCGGCCACATCGAGCGGGCCCAGGGCGGAACGCTATTTTTGGATGAAATCGGCGATGTGCCGCTTTCGGTGCAGGCCAAGCTCCTGCGCTTTGTGGAGGAGCGCACGTTTACGCGAGTCGGCGGCCGTGAAGATTTACGGGTGGATCTGCGTCTGGTGACGGCGACGCATAAGAATTTGCGGGAGGAAGTGCGCGCGGGTCGATTCCGCGAGGATCTCTACTACCGCTTGCATGTGCTCGAAATCGAAATGCCAGCCTTGCGCGATCGGGTCAGCGATCTGCCTGCGCTGGCCCATTTTTTTCTCGGGTCGCTCAGCCCTCAACGCTCCTTGCAGCTCGCGCCCCCGGCCCTGGAGCTGCTGCTCAGGCATTCGTGGCCGGGCAATGTGCGGGAGCTCCGCAATGTCCTGGAATATGCGGTCGCGGTTTCAAGCGGCTCGATGATTTTAGCCCAGCATTTGCCACGCGACTTGCGCGAGACCACAGCGGTTCCGGCGCCTGGGCCCGGGGCGTTGGAACCCTCGTTGGCGGCCTGGCTGGATGCCCGGTTATTGCGCGGCGCAACTTACCAGGAGATGACCTCCGAGCTTGAGTCCCTGGCCTTGGTGCATCTGCTTTCGCGGTTTGATCAGAAGCCGACTGTGCTGGCCCGCGAAACCAAGATGAACAGGGTCACGTTGCGTCGGAAATGTCGGCAGCTTTCAGCCCTGAAAACGCCGGCCCCGGCCGAGGATGCCTCTGCCCATCCAATGGATCCCAGCGATTATAGCGGCTCAGGAAAGTAATGCGCGTTTGGCGGCGTGGTCGAACCCGGAAGCCATGAGACCATGCGGTCCTCCGTCAGGGCTTACTCATCTAAAATGACTATTGGGAAGTGTAACTACTCCCATAAAGCACTGAAGGTAATGCATTTACGTCAATGGCGCCCTATAGCGGTTTTCAGTTGAATGGAGCCCGGACGGGGTAATGGCGCTTAGTTAGGGCCATCTACGCCAACGGCGCATCTCCGTTTCTTGGCTCTTGGCGGCAGCAGCGAGAAATTATGAATGATGAATGATGAAGTATGAAGGTTCGGAGACCGCAGGCGCCGTTGAAGCCGAGCTTGTAAAGAATCGGAGATGCGCCCCTACGCCAACGGAGTTATGCATATCAGCAACCAGGGGTGTGGCTTTGCGCTGCCCTGGGAACCTATGCCTCACAAGGTTCAACCCGGAAGTGGGTTGCGCAGCCTTTCTCAGGAGATGGGATAAATGCCGTTGCCTCGGCTTAACTAAGCGCCATTACCCGAACGGGGGGGGGCGAACGGGGTGAACGGACGGGGTGAACGAACGGGGTGAACCGGCCTTTATCCGCCGCCCCGAAGGGGTGAACTGTGATAGCCTGGGGCAACGCCCCAGGAACGTTCCAAAAACCTCGGCCAAGCCCTGAAGGGGCGCAATAACGGTCAATCCCAGACATAACGTTCATCAAATGGGATCGCGTATTTTGTCAATAACCGGCGGTATTCCTCCTGAAAGGTCACTTTGCGATGATGCTCGGCCTGATTGGCGATGTATTGTTCTAATGCGGGGCGGTGCGAGGGGCTGATCGAAAAAACCCCGTAGCCAGTCTGCCAATGGAAATCCGCATATCGGGGCGCCTTGGTTTTGATCCATTTCGAGGTGCCGGTTTTGATTTCCAACACCAGATCGGCAGGCGAACAAGTGCGCGGGTGAGCGATCAGGAGATGCACGTGATCGGCCACCGACGCGAATGGCGCTAGTTTAACCCGAGTTTCTCATTTTACGATTCTCCTCTGAAGGCAGAACTACATTTCGCCCCAAAGGCACTACAAATCTCAAGATTTACTCAGAGAGGTAAGC
>JAYTYG010000088.1:0-2413 GCA_043742585.1 Spartobacteria bacterium | reverse complement strand
CCCACTTCGTCCCACGGCCCGCAAACCAAAAATCCGGTGGCGGTAATTCCTTCGGTGGTCAGCGGCTCCAGCGCGTCACCAGCAATTTGTTCTTTGATGAATTGGGAATAAGGAGTGTCGCGATTGAAACTCTCGATGACGTAGTCGCGATAGCGCCACGCGTGATCCCGAATCTGATCGCGCTCGAAGCCGTGGCTTTCCCCATAGCGCACCACGTCCAGCCAATGCCGGCCCCAGCGTTCGCCGTAGCGGGGCGAAGCGAGCAAACGATCCACCACTTTGGCAAAGGCCTGCGGAGATTTATCCGCGAGGAACGCGTCCAGTTCGGCAGGCGTGGGCGGCAAGCCGTGCAAATCGAACGTGACCCGGCGCAAGAGCGTGACTTTATCCGCCATCGGTGCCGGAGTTATTTTTTTCTCCTCCAATTTCGCGAGGATGAAGTGATCGCTGGGATTACGCGGCCAGCTTTTGTTTTTCACCGCAGGCGGCGCGAGATGGGTGAGTGCCTGGAAGGCCCAGTTGTTCGTGGAGAGTTGGGGTTTGAGGGCGGAAAGATCGTCCGGCCTTTTCGCACCTTGATCGATCCAGGCTCGAAGCAAACCGATTTGTTCGGAGGAAAGCCGGTCGCCCTTCTTCGGCATCAACTTATCCTCAACCAGGCCTGCCACGAACTGAATCAACGGACTCTCCGCGCTTTTGCCGGGAACGATATCGGGAGCGAAGTCGTCGCCGCCTTTCAGGGCCGCAGCTTTGAGGTCGAGGCGAAAGTTGTTCTTCTGCTTCTCCGGTCCGTGACAGGAGTAACAGTGCTTCGAAAAAATGGGGGCGATGTCGGCAGCGAAATCAACCAGCCTCGTTGCCGCTGGCGGGAGCCTTGTTTTGTCTATTTCAGCAGCGCGTGCGCCGGGACTTCCGACTCCACTGCCCAAGTAGATTCCGAAAAGGAAAAGAGCGGCGGTAATTTTTTTCGCTGAGCGCATGGCGGCACGGGTAATTCTGCTGTCACCTATACCGCGACCACATCCGCCAAACAAGCCCGGACCTGAGGATGAGCCGGAGCCCGGGAGCCGGCCCTTCTGCGCCAAGGGCGAACACAACTGGCGTCCCGCCTGCGGGTACTGGCCGCGTCTCGCGGCCAGTCAGTCACAAACTCGGGGCGGGACGCCCCGCAAACCCGCAGCCGAGGACGGCTGCGCTACCGGGCTCCTATCGCGCTGCCGAAATGTTGCTTCAGGAAATCCCCGAGGCCGCGCCGTGCGAGCGGGCGGCTGCGGGGAATTGGGGCGTGACAAGGCCGGGCCGGAAGCGCCCAATGGAGCCACATCCCTTTTGGAACCAAACGAAGCGGAAAACTCACTGAACCCCAAGACACGATGATGCGAAAACTCGGACTGACTCTCGGACTGGCGCTGGTGCTGGCGAATGCGGCGCGGGCGGATTTTGTTACATTACCCAACACTGGACATGCGCCGACCCTTGCAGGATTTTCACCATTTTTGGTGACGAGTGACCAAGCCGCATCTGTCCGCTATCAGCAGGTTTACCGCGGCACGGCCTTTGGGCCGGTGCCCACCCAGACCGTCCGGATTACGGAACTGGCCTTCTATGCTTTTGCGCTTACCCACATTGATGTCACTTTGCCGAACATTCAGATTCGCCTCTCGACCAGCGCGCTCGGCCCGGATGTTATCAGCGAGACGTTTGCGAACAACATCGGGGCAGACCAGACGCTGGTGTATTCGGGGGCGCTGCACTTCTTTGACACCGGCACGGCGGGCTACACCATCCACATTCCGCTCCAGACTCCCTTTATCTACAACCACAACGCGGGCAATCTGCTGATGGATGTGCAAAACTTCCAAACCCTGCCGCCATTAGCGAGTGGCAAATATGAGCTGGGCATCGAATACACCTTGGGAGACTCGGTTTCGTTAATCTCCGCCTCCAGTGCCACAGCGACGACGGGCTTTAACTGCTCCGCAGGCTTATCCACCCGCTTCACCGTCACCCCCGTGCCCGAGCCCGGCACGAGCGCCTTGCTCCTGGCCGGAGTGGCCGCCTGCGCCGCGCTCCGCTGGAAACGCCGCGCCGCCCGCCCGTAGCCGCCGCCTCTTTCACCCTCTCCCTGGGGAGAGGGCCGGGGTGAGGGAGTCTTCCTTTCGCCAACCGCGAGTCACCCGGAAACCAACGCTCGCCGAAAACCGCCCTCACCCTCGCCCTCTCCCCCGAGGAGAGGGAACCGGAGCGCGGTGCAGAAAGTCACGGTCGGGGCGTAGGCGCGGCCAAGCGCATGTTGGATGCGGTGGGTTTCCCGGGAATTGCAAATTGGTTGAAAGGCCAGTTTGCAATTTTCCATTTCCAGCGTGGTGAGGAAATGTCCAGGGCCGACGCATCAAACCTGGGAAGGCCCATG
>JAYTYG010000087.1:0-3864 GCA_043742585.1 Spartobacteria bacterium | reverse complement strand
CAGGCGCGGCGCGTGGGGGTTCGGCGCTGGTGATTCAAGGGGACGGGCGGATTGCTCAGGTTACTGATTTTAAGGGGAAGAAAATAGCGACACCGCAGTTGGGGAATACACAGGACGTGGCGGCGCGGGTGTGGATGAAGAAGCACGGATATCAAATCACACAGTTGGGAGGAGACTTGATGCTGCTGCCGACTGCGAATCCGGAACAAATTGCGCTATTTTTGAACAATCAGATTGATGGGGCGTGGACGGTGGAGCCGTGGGTGTCGCGGTTGGAGCTGGAAGGGAAGGGGAAGATCTATATTGAAGAGAGGGAGGCGATCACCACGGTGTTGGCGGCGAGTGTCAAGGTGCTCAAAACCCAGCCTGATCTGGTGCGGAAATTTGTGGCTGCGCACGTGGAGTTGACGCAATGGATTAACGCGCATTCTGAGGAGGCAAAGGAGTTGGTGCGCGCTGAGATCAAGGAATTGACCAAGCGTGAGTTGCCAGCGGTGACGATGGATCGAGCGTGGCCTCGTTTGACTTTTTCCACGGAGATCAGTCGCGAAAGTCTTGATGAATTGCTCAAAGACGCACAAAGCGTGGGCTTCCTCAAGGGCACGACGGATTTAAGTCGGCTGTTAGAGATTCAAAAGTGATGGCGCTGGAGTTCCTATTTGAAGCTTGCGCCCGAGGCGAAACCCGAAAATGTTCTGCGCCCCAATGAATCCGGATAGGAGTGAGTCATGAGTAAAGTTGCTGAAGAACTGCGCGAGGGTGAACCCGCGAAGCTTTCGATTGACCACGTCTCGAAATGGTTTCGACAGGGCGTGGTGGAAACCCATGCTTTGGATGATGTGAGTCTGAGTGTTGAGGAAGGGGAGTTTGTGTGTCTGGTGGGGCCGAGTGGATGCGGAAAGTCGACTCTGCTCAATATGATCGCGGGATTGGAAGAGCCCGATAGCGGCTCGGTGATGACGGAGGGCCGATCGGTGACTGAGCCCGGGCGGGATCGGATGGTGATGTTTCAGGAGTCGGCGCTATTTCCGTGGCTGAATGTTCTCGGGAACGTGCTCTTTGGTTTAAAGCTCAAGCCCGGGCTGAAGGATCGAGAACGGCTCGAAGTAGCAATGTTCTATATCGAGTTGGTCGGCTTGAAGAAATACGCGAGATCCAACATCCATGAGCTTTCGGGCGGGATGCGGCAACGGGTGGCTCTGGCACGCTCGCTTGCGCCGAATCCGCGGGTGCTTCTGATGGACGAACCGTTTGCGGCGCTCGATGCTATGACTCGTGAGCAGTTGTATGGAGATTTGCAGGAGATCTGGCAGGCGCGAAAGAAGACGATCGTCTTTGTTACGCATAACGTCCGCGAGGCTGCTTGCCTAGGCGATCGGGTGGTGTTGTTTTCGCCGCATCCGGGGCGGATTCGGGAGGAGTTCCAGATCGATTTACCGCGACCCCGGGATATCAACAGTCCGAGTTTGGCAAAATACGCGACGCAAATCACAGCGGCGCTTAAATCTCACCGTGCAGCGGATTTAGCTGAATAAGTTATGAAACGGGGGTTCACGGCATTTTTGTTTTTTGCGGGATTGGTGGCGATCTGGCACGGGTTAGTCATGACCGGGAAGTGGTCGCCGGTTTTGTTGCCGTCGCCGCTGAGTGTTTTGGAATATCTGCGCGAGGCGGTTGCTGATGGGACGATTTTTGGGGCGTTATGGGTGACGACGAAGCGTTTGTTGGTGGGTTATTTTATTGGGGTCGCGGCGGGGGTGCCGCTGGGCTTGCTGACGGCGCGGTTCCAGTGGGCGCATGACACGATAGGGGTGATGGGTTTGGGGCTGCAGGCGTTGCCGAGTGTGTGCTGGGTGCCGCCGGCGTTGTTGTGGTTTGGCCAAACTGAATCGGCTATGCTTTTCGTGGTCGTCATGGGAACGATTTGGTCGGTGGCTTTGGCCACTGATAACGGGGTGCAAAATGTGCCGCCCATTTACGTCAGGGCTGCCAAAACCATGGGGTCGCGCGGCCTGCATACTTGGATCCGGGTGATTGTGCCGGCCTCGCTGCCTTTTATTGTCAGCGGGATTAAGCAGGGGTGGGCGTTTGCCTGGCGCTCGCTGATGGCGGCGGAAATCTATGTGACGATTCTTACAGGATTTGGCTTGGGGCAGTTGCTCAATAATGGGCGCGATACTTTGGCCATGGATCAGGTTTTCGGAATCATGTTCATCATTGTCCTGGTGGGGTTGATGGCTGACAAAATCCTATTCTCGCCTTGGGAAAGGTTTTTACATCGGCGTTGGGGCACTGTTCGCAGTTAGGATTTAACGCAAGTCGCGGCGACGCAGCAGGGACTGATGGGGGGCTGGCAGGGGCTGGCAGGGGCTGCCTCTGGGTAGGGGCCGGGTAGGAGCTTGTTTCGCTGTTCTTTTTAACGCCAAAACAAGGGGGCGCCCAGAATTCTAAGCGTCACAGCCCCCGCACCCTGCGCCTTGCGTTGAAGAACGCTGTGGAAATGGGTTCCAGCCGCAAGGGGCAGATGCTGAGTGGAAATAGGGGTTCGATAAATCGGCGCGGCCTCTTTTCGGCGTTACAAAAAAACCCACCCGAATCCGGGTGGGTTTCTGATATTTTGTCATATCCCAATATAGGGAGACGGCATCCCCGGCGGGACTGATTTTACAATGGGTCGCCGGCGGACTCTGTCCCGACTGACACGACTTCGGTATCCGAGACGCTGGATAATTCCACGGGAGTAATGACCTCCAGCGGACTCTCAGGCTCCTGAGGGTCTTCAATCGATATATCGCCCTCAGCCAAATCCGGACTGGTCATCTCAGCGGAGGTCTCGAGCGCTTCGGGCGCGATCGGAAGGCCCTGCGCCGCCGTAGTTTTCGGCGTCGACTGGCTTTCGTTTTCGGCTTTAGGCGAGAGCGGCAGATCGAGAGCGCCGTCATGAAACTCGATGACGTGTCCGGCGTGGATCAAATAGTGCAGATCCGAAGCTAGCGCGGCTTTCTTTGGCAGCATATCGGGGCTTTCGGATTCCTCCCCGAGAAGTTTACTGGCGAGTTTAGGACGGGTGATGCGCGGCGCAGCTTCGATGGCGGCCAAGATCGAGGCGATATTGCCGGAGAAAAGTTCTCCAGAGGCGTGCCGCTGAGGACGGATAGGGGAGATATAAAGGACACGCTTGCGATGTTTGAAAAAATGCAAGCCTGCATCCATTAACCGCGGCCGCAAATGGTGCACCAAACTGCCGGGGAATCCACGCTCCTGCTCCCAAGCCTCGCGCAGTCCTGCCAGAATGCTTCGATCCGTGCAATCTCGGCTGGACGCGCCATTGGTCTCCAGGCTGACGCCGGTTTTAATTAGCTGCGGCAAATAGTTTTTGCGGAAATGCTGTTCGATCTCATTAAGGCTCTTAAAGACCGTCGGCTCAGCTTCCTTGAGCGTGGTATAAGTCGTCGAGGATCGGGCCTGCTCCTTCCAATCGTTGATGGCCTGCTCAGTATTCACGATCACGATGTCCTCGTGCTGAAAATCCGCGAATGACATCCGGCGGCTGAAGCGGTCCTCGTATAAATTGCGTAGCGCGGGCTGATAGCCGTGATGATTCGTGGGTCCGAGGAAGGCGCCTGTGGAACGACTGCGCGCCACGTTACTGAAGTTGCCTTTGATGGGTTCGCCCTGGTTCACTTCCTCCTGGTAGTAAGCGTCCTTGAACATGGCAAAGGCACTCCGCTCCAGGCCAGAGCGATCAAAGGAGATCGGGCCGTCATCAATCTGGAAAAGCGGCTTCGTAGCATCTAAGGACGTGATCCGAACCCGATGGCGCTCGGGCTTCTCAAGAAATAGACGCGCTGTGCCGAAGAGCGG
>JAYTYG010000086.1:0-5947 GCA_043742585.1 Spartobacteria bacterium | reverse complement strand
CCATACATTTCATTATATTGGGCAAGTCTTATGATAGGAAGATGGACCGGTGCAGTAGGTGC
The DNA here is from genome assembly GCA_043742585.1 of Spartobacteria bacterium. GTDB lineage: Bacteria > Verrucomicrobiota > Verrucomicrobiia > Chthoniobacterales > Chthoniobacteraceae > CAIURC01. Next base: position 5,885 of record JAYTYG010000086.1, on the reverse strand, counting down.
TTTTGATGTAAGTAAAGGGGCTAAACAAATTCTAAATTTCCTGATGCCATACCTGGCCTTTGGTGTTTTTTTATTGGTAAACACCATTGCACAACATGATGTAGCACAATTTTTTGTGTATGCATTGGTAATTGCTGTAATGATAGTTTGCGATATCTTAAGCAAAGGCAATCCTGCAAGAATGCTGCACACTTTCGCTCATCTCGTCCCGTTCTTGGTTCTTTTTGCCACTTTGCTCTTCCTCGCCCAAGGCGCTTTTCGGCGCTTTTCCGGGAGGACTCACGGCCTGCGCGATCCTCGCGGCAGGACCCTTTGGATCGCGATCGGATTTCAGTTTTTAGTGTCGATTTACGGGGGCTTTTTCGGGGCCGGGATAGGAATCCTGATGCTTGCCTCTCTGGGCTTTCTTGGGCTCGACGATATCCATCAGATGAACGCGCTCAAAAATGTGCTCGGCTCCCTGATTAATATCGTCGCCTCGCTTTGGTTTGTTTGGAGCGGCTTGATTGACTGGCCAAAAATGTCGGTCATGACGGTCGGCGCTTTAATCGGCTATTTCGTCGGAGCCCATTACTCCCAGCGGATCCCGCAGGCGCGGATGCGTCAATTGATCACGCTCATTGGGCTGCTGATTTCCGGTAGAATGTTTTACCGGCAGTTCCTGAGTTAATCCCAACCTTGGGACTGGCCGAAGCTCACTTTTTTGGCGCCTCGTTCGCCAGTATTTTGAGGGAATTCGTTTACCAGGCGACCGAAGCCTCCGTGCGTTCCGAATCTATTTGAAACACCTGGGATCATTCTCCTTTGCACGCTCAGGTTTGCTGACTTTTAACCTAAAAGCGGCGAAGGAGTTTACGTGAAGTCCTGCGTAACTGTCTGCTTTAGTGCGACATGCAACAAACGCAGCCCCCTATTTGCACTCACCCTGCGGGTGAGTCTGTTTTGGATCCACTTGGACGCTCGCCTGGCTGGCCGGTGGACACGCCTGGCGGGCGGTACTTTGCGGAGTTTGATGATCAATCCCCGACAACAAGGGAGGGACAATTAATCTTCTTTGCTCAGTTCCTTCACATCGGCGGGCGCTGGGATCGGTTCCTGAATAACTGCCCTTTTCGCTATACGGGCAACCGAGGCAGCTCGGTGATGGACGTGTTGGGCACTGCCACGCTTTCAATCCTTTGTGGACATTGGCGCTATGCCCATATCAACGCGGTCCGAGGGGATACGCTCAATCCGCCGCTGCTGGGGATGAGCGGCACGGTGAGCGAGGATGTGGTGCGCAGGGCGATGCGGCGTATCGACGAGACCAAGGGGAACGAGTGGCTGGCGGGCGAGCTGCGGGCCTGTATCGAACCGGTATTGAGCCAGCCATGGATCCTGACCAATTAACCTGGCGCGGCGCCGACGTGCGCACGGGCTTACTACCAGTTTCTATCGGCGGGACGCTCTACAGCTCGAAGAAGGAGTAGAGTTTGGCCAGTATCCCGTCGGTGTATTCGCGTTGTTTTGCGCTCATTGTGGTTTTCGGGAGGTTCGCCGCAAGAACGCCTTCGGTTTCCATACGGCGTTCAGCCAAAAGTTCGCTGAGTTTTTCGACGAGACCTATGTTGTCTTGTAGAATTTCTGCGAGAGCGGTTTTTTGGATTTCCCAAATGTCGCAATCCACTCTGGCTAATACCGTGGCGCTGCGAGGTTCGCCGGTGAGCAGGGACATTTCCCCGAAGCAGTCGCCGGCTTTGAGATTTGCCACATGTTTATCGTGGCCGTTTAGTTTTACGAAGACTTCTGCGTCACCGTGGAAGAGGAGGAACATGGATTGGCCGCTTTCGCCTTGTTCGATGATTTTTTCGCCTTTTCCGAAGCGGAGTAAGTTGGCGTGTGCGAGGAGCTTATCGGCGTGCGCCTCAGTGAGGCAGTGGAAGAGAGGCTGTTTTAGGAGGGACAGGCGAGCCCACTGAGGGGTTTGATCGTGATTTTTGTTTGGCCGTTCGACGTGAATAGTTCGGATTGGGAACGGGATTTTGAGGCGGTTGCGCTGTGCTTCGTACCAGATATTGGTGCGGACAGCGTCGCAGATGTCATTAAAAACGGCCTCATTTTCGATCCACAATTTAACGTCATAAGTGACCGCTGAATCTGCGAAATTGCGCAGGTTGATCTTTGGCGGGGGAGTGGAAAGGACACCTGGGGCGCGGGCGGCAGCGCGGAGAAGGGTTTCTTTGGCGAGGTTCGGAGGGACGCTGTAGTCAAAGCCGACTTCGATATGTACGGCGTGATGACGATTCGGGTAGGTGAGGTTAGTCAGGGGCGAACCGGCGACGCTTTTATTCGGCAGATCTAAATAAATGTCATCGTTGGTCCGGAGCCGAGTTGAGCGCCAATTGACCTCTATTACTTCCGCCCGGTGTCCATCTATAATTAGCCAATCGCCGATTTTGAAGGGTTTGCCGATTTCGAGGGCAATCCCGGAGATGATGTTGCCCAAGAGATCCTGCATGGCGAAGCCGATGATTCCGACGACGATAGTTGAACCAAATACAAAGGCGGTTAGGTCTTTGTCATAGATAAATGAGATGACAATGATTGCTGCGGTAACAAAGAGCGTGATGGCGCAGATTTGACTGAGGAATTTGGGCGCGGGGATGTTCTGGGTGCGCTCGAACCAGAGCTCCCAGAAATAGCGGCGAATGAGGGCGATCGCGAATATACTAGTGAGTAATGCCAGGGCGGCGCCGATGTGGCGCATGATGCCCGCGCGGTCGAGGTGAAAGGAGTTTGCCGTGGTGGCGACGGATGCGCCCTGCGGGTTTTGGCTGCGGGAGGCTTCGAGTTTTTGAGTGAGGTCGACGAGTTGCTTTTCTACGTCTCGATAGGTTTCGCTCTGGGCAAGGCTCGGGGGGGGCAGCGTGGCTGTGGGATCCGGCATGAGCGCGGGGCCGAAGAAGATCAAAGGGACGTAGATGGAGAAAGTGATGCAAAACAGCAGGTAGAAGAAGCCGATGCGTACCCCTTGCCGGCGCTTTAACCAGCGTCCGATGGCCAGTGTGGTTAGGAACAGCATCGGCACCAGTGCGGCGGCGATGATTGCAGATTCGGTGGCGGTTTTGACGGCGATCATTGGGGCGGAGATGAAAAGGACGGGGCGTGGGGGGGAGGGGAGTGTTCCTACTTATTTTGGCGGGGAACCGGGTTTCTCAATGAACAACTTTTTCGCGCGTCGACGCACGTGCATAGCTCCTGGGAGATTGGCCTTGGCTTGAGTTTGGTGAAGCAGTGCCCGGGTGCGCTCCACCGTGTCGAAGGTGACTTGCGGAACGCCTTCGGCCTTTAACCAGGAATGCAGGGTGCGGCGCTGGATCGATTCAGGGAGTGCCAGGAGTGCCGGCACATTGAGCTCGGGCGTAATGGGGGGGATTTGGCTTTGGAGATAATCCTCGTCAGCGCGCAGGAGGTCGGCGGTGCGCCAGATCGCGCGGCGGACATCGCGCCCCATGATTTGTTCCAATTGGGGGATGATGTTGTGGCGGAGTCTGTTGCGGGACGGATGGAGGTCGGAATTGGAGGAGTCTTCGCGATAGTTGAGGTGGTTGGCCGTGATATATTGGTCGATTTCGGAACGCCAGACACCGAGCCAGGGGCGTCGGAGGGTGAGTTCCCGGCCCGCAATGAGGCGTCGGGATTGCGCAGGCATGGCGGCGAGGCCGGCGGGGCCGGAGCCCCGGAGGAGATTGAAAAGGACCGTTTCCACCTGATCGTCGGCGTGATGGGCCAGAAATAAGGTGTGGCAATTTCGCTGTGCGGCTAGGTGCGCGAAAAATTCATAGCGCGCCGCGCGGCCTGCAGTTTCGAGCGATTGCCGGGTTTGGCGTGCGCGGATCCGGATGTCTTCGCGGCCGCTCAAACATTCAAAGCCGAGGGTGGCGGCGAGTTCTATGACGAAGAGATTGTCCTGCGGGCTTTCGGGGCGGAGTTGATGATCGAAGTGGCAGACGATGAGTTGGCGAAATCCCAACGAGTGAAGCCAATGTAGTAATGCGATGGAGTCGCGCCCGCCGGAGACGCCGATGAGATGGGGGTTGTCTGGCAGGCAGTCGGCGAGCAGCTTGATGCCGAGTTCGTGAAATAAGGCAGGTCTGGCGCGCATGATTTTACCGAAGCCGGGGAATGAGCCTTGGCCCAAAAGGGATTCTACGCGATTTTTACATCGCCGAAATAAGGGAGCAGCACTTGGGGGAGAAGAATCGAGCCGTCGGCCTGCTGGAACGTTTCAAGCAGCGCGACAAAGAGTCTGGGGAGAGCAGTGCCGGAGCCGTTGATGGTATGGCAGAAATGATTTTTACCGTCTTCGGCTTTGAATCGGAGGTTCATTCGGCGGGCCTGGAAGTCGCCGAAGTTCGAGCAACTGGAGACTTCGAGATAAGCGTTTTGGCCTGGAGCCCAGACTTCGATGTCATAGGTTTTGGCGGCGCTGAATCCGAGGTCGCCGGTGCAGAGTTCGATGACGCGGTAGTGCAGTCCGAGCAGTTGTAAAACCTTCTCCGCGTCCGCAGTGAGGCTTTCGAGTTCGGCGAACGCGTTGTCCGGGGTGACAATTTTGACTAATTCCACCTTGTCAAATTGGTGAACCCGAATGAGTCCGCGGGTGCCCAGGCCGGCCGAGCCAGCTTCCCGTCGGAAGCACGGGGTGTGGGCGGCGTATTTTTTAGGCAGTTCTTTCAGGGCCAGAATCTCTTCGCGATGGAGGTTGGTGACTGGGACTTCTGCGGTGGGTAGCAGATAAAGGTCGTCGCGTTCGGAGCGATAAAGTTGTTCCTCAAATTTGGGGAGTTGAGAGGTGCCCACCAATGCTTCCGGGCGCAAGAGCAGCGGCGGATTGATCTCCACATAACCGTGTTGGCGAGTTTGCAGATCGAGCAGGAAATTAATCAGCGCGCGTTCCAGGCGGGCCCCGGCCCCGGTGAAGACGACAAATCCGCTGCCGCTGATTTTGGTGGCGCGTTCGAAGTCGAGCAGGCCCAGGGCCGTACTGAGTTCGATGTGGCTTTTAGGATTGAAGGAGAATTGAGGCGCCTCGCCCCAGACGCGGATGACAGGGTTGGCCTCGGCATCGGCGCCCACGGGGACGCCGGAGTGCGGGATGTTGGGGATGTGGAGTAAGAGGTCGCGCTGCCGGGAATCCAGGGCGGCGGATTCCTCATTGAGCGCAGAAATGGAGTCGCCGATTCCGCGGACTTGGGACTCGATGTCGGAGGTGTCCTCGCCGCGGGCTTTGCGGCCGCCGATGTCTTTACTGAAGCGTTTGCGTTCGGCTTGGAGATGCTGGAGTTGGGTTTCTGCGGCCCGGAGTAGGCGGTTGCATTCGAGGATCTCATCGACCCGAGTATGATTGTCGCCGCCGCGGGAGTTGAGGCGTTCTTTAACGAGGTCAGGGTTGTCGCGGATGAGCCGAATATCGAGCATGGCGGCGGAGGCTATTGGCGGCGTGCCGGGAAGGCAATCCCATCGAATGCGGGCTTGGGCGAGCAAACGCGGGCGCATCTCCGATTCTTTACAAGCTCAGGTCCAAATGTGCCCAGCGATCCCGGAAAGAGGGGTTGAGGCGTAAGTATTTTTACTGATGGAGGCGGGGCGGCCTGAATATTGCTTTGGGTCGGACGCTCAAATCAAAAAGCAACCTAACCCTATTAATATTATTCATGGAACCCGATACAGCTGATCAAATTTCTCAAACCACTTCTGGCGGCCTTGGTGTCGGCGGCGTGCTCGGTATACTGATTGGACTAGCGTTAACCCGAGTTTCTCATTTTACGATTCTCCTCTGAAGGCAGAACTACATTTCGCCCCAAAGGCACTACAAATCTCAAGATTTACTCAGAGAGGTAAGC
>JAYTYG010000085.1:0-3349 GCA_043742585.1 Spartobacteria bacterium | reverse complement strand
CGCAGGGTGAGTGCAAATAGGGGGCTGCATTTGTTGCATGTCCCACTAAAGCAGCCGGTTACGCATGAATCCACACAACTCCATCGCCGCTTTTAGGATTATGATGAATACAGGGTTCCCGAGCCGCTTTCTTCCAAGGTTCGACTCCAGAATGCCTTCGTAAGTCCTTGAAAATCGAAAATGCCCGGCGATCAAGTCCCAGAAAGGCCCCTGATTTACTCTGGAATTCCTTAAACTAGCGCCATTCGCCACCGACCCTGCTTTGAGCAGAACGCCCGTGCGATGACCGACAATCCCACCGCTGTAGGCGTGAAGTTCGTCGCGAATATCGTCGCCGATTAAGGGTGCCCGGTTTTTTGTCGAGAAAACCAGATGCACCAAAAGCTGGGCCAAAGATTGAGGCATAAAATCGCGCCCTTTCAGGGCTAAAGATTTGTTTTCGTGGGTTTCCCGGGACGTTGCCCCGGGCTATCACATTTGGCCCTGTTGGGGCAAAGACATCACGGTCAGAGGTTGCACCCGGGATCGGCCATTGGCGGAACCGCGTTGCGGTTCGATCGTCTTTGGCTCAGTCCGAGGGTAGTCCCGCTGCGGGCCAACCCTGGGTTGGAGGACGTAATCCCCTTGGGATATTTCTAATCCCCGTGGGATATTTCTAATCCCCGTGGGATATATGAAAACCTGCTACTCTAAGGAAATTTAGAGGCGTAAGCCTTGGGGCTTTACCATAGGCACGAATGCGCTTCGGGGGTTTGATCCAGAGCGCCGGCCATGGCCTCTTCAATAGTGTTGACGAGTGTAAACTGCAGCCGTTCCCTCGCTTCCTCGGGCACCTCGATGAGATTCTTTTCGTTCAGTTTCGGAATGAGCACGTGCTCGATTCCCGCCCGCATCGCCGCCAGGCTCTTTTCCTTGAGGCCGCCCACCGGCAAGATCAACCCCCGCAAGCTGATTTCGCCGGTCATCGCCACGTCTGAACGCACCGGGATATTCGTGAAAAGTGAGGCGAGCGCCAAGAACATCGCCACTCCCGCTGACGGCCCGTCCTTTGGCACCGCGCCGCAGGGGACATGCACGTGGATGTCGTTTTCTCGAAATACCTGCGACTGAATGCCCAGCCCGGCGGCGCGCGTCCGCAGCAGGCTCAATGCGGCTTCCACCGACTCCCGCATCACCGAGCCGAGTTGCCCGGTGAGCTTGATCTCGCCCTTGCCCGGATACCGCGTCGCCTCGATATGCAGAATCTCGCCGCCCATCGGCGTGTAGGCCAAGCCAGTCGCGATGCCCGGTGCGCTGATGCGGAGGCGCTCTTCGCGCACGTAGATGGGCGGGCCGAGCAATTCGTCGATGAACTCCGGGGTGACCCGCACTTTCTGGCAATCTCCACGGACGATCCGGGCCGCCGCGCCGCGGCAGACACTGGCGATCCGGCGATCGAGTTCACGCACTCCGGCTTCATGGGTATAGTTGGCAATAACCTTGTTCAGCGCGGCCTCGTCCCAGATACATTGCTCCTCACTGAGGCCGCTTTCGTGGAGCTGTCTGCCGGCCAGATAGCGTAGCGCAATCTCGTGTTTCTCCCGTTCGCTGTATCCAGGCAGTTCAATCACTTCGAGTCGGTCCCGAAGTGCCGCCGGTATGGGATCCAGCGTGTTTACGGTGGCTATAAATAGGATCTTTGAGAGGTCGAATGGCACATCCAAATAGTGGTCGATAAAAGTGTGGTTTTGCCGCGGATCCAACACCTCGAGTAATGCCCCCGAGGGATCCCCGCGAAAGTCGCTGCCGATCTTGTCCACCTCATCCAACATGATCACTGGATTGTTCACGCCCGCACGCCGCAACTCCTGGATGATGCGGCCCGGCATCGCTCCAATGTAGGTGCGCCGATGGCCCCGGATTTCAGCTTCATCCCGCACGCCGCCCAAGCTGACTCGGGCAAATTTGCGGCCGAGCGCGTCCGCAATGGATTGGCCCAGACTGGTTTTGCCGACGCCCGGTGGCCCCATAAAACATAGAATTGGGCCGTGCCCCAAGGGATTCAATTTTCTCACCACCAGGGACTCCATGAGGCGGCGCTTGACTGTGGTCAGGCCGAAATGGTCCCGGTCGAGAATCTGTTGCGCCGCATGGAAATCGAAGTTGTCCTCACTGCGCTTATTCCATGGGAGATCGGCGAGAGTTTCGAGGTAGCTGGCGATGACTGAATATTCCGGACTGGCCACGGGAATAAAATCCAGGCGTTTGAGTTCGCGCTGGGCTTGCGCCATGACTTCCGGTCCCGGATCGGCTTCTTCCAAACGGCGCCGGAGCTGAATGGCCTGGCTGGCGGAATCTTCCGCGCCTTCGCCAAGCTCGCGTTTGATCACGCGGATCTGTTCCTGGAGATAAGCGCGGCGCTGCGCCTCGCTGAACTGTGTTTGGACGTCATGCGTAATCTTGTCCTGGATCTGCGCGATCTCGACTTGTGTGCTGATATGGGTTTGGACCACTCGCACTCGTGTCGGGACGTCGAGATCTTCGAGCAATGCCTGTTTCTGCGGCACGCCGATGGCCAGGTTGGTGGCGAGCAGATCCGCCAGGGGTTCACCTCCGGCGATGCTGCCAATCGCGTTCCGGGCTTCTTCGGGGACATCGGGCATCAGCCCCAGGAGTTTGAGGGAAGATTCCCGGAGATTTTTGATGGCGGCTTCCCAATGGTTATCGCCCTGAGGCGGTTGTCTCGAATCCAGCAGTTCGATCTCGGCTCCGAGGTAGGGCGCAGTCCGCACTATGGCACCGAGTTCAAACCGGTGCAGCCCCTGCACCACAATAAATGCGGAGCCCTCGGGCTGGCGCAAGACCTTGAGCACCACGGCCACGCAGCCCACTCGATAGAGATCTGCGGTTTGTGGCTCCTCCTGTGCGTCGTCGCGTTGTGAAATAACCCCAATGATTCGGTGCTCGGGCAACGCTGGATCCAGTATTCGCAGCGACGCGGTGCGGCCAACAAGCAGCGGAATAATCGTACGCGGGAAAAGCACTAGGCCGCGCACCGGCAAAATCGGGAGCACTTCGGGAACTTGGTATTTTTCAGCACCAGCGGTTACCGAGCGTGCGGCCTCGCAGGGGCGATTGATTGGGGGAGGCGTGCTGTTTTTGTGGTTACCAAACATAATGTAAATGGTCTCCGGGTGATGGTTAGATATTTAGACGACCCTAAAGCCTATCCCGAAAGTTCGAGGGACGGTGCGACAAGGCGTGGCGTCGTCTTGTTAGCCGCTTTCGATATTCATACTATACTGTCTAATCGTATAGGATTGCGGCAGTGGTCGTGCCGTCGCGGGTGCTATTCTAAATGAGGGGCGCC
>JAYTYG010000084.1:0-6530 GCA_043742585.1 Spartobacteria bacterium | reverse complement strand
CCCGGGTCTGGACGGACTCGATATTTTGGGACTTGGTCCAATTGAGATGTTCGAGGCCGACTTGAATAATGCGGGAGAACGCGGAGTGATCGCCCTCGACCATGGCCGTGAGTTTATCGACAGCGTCCCCGCCTTCGGGATGAAGGGCGCCGATTTCGCGTTCGATGAGCCAGGGAATGACCAAGTCCCGGCGCAGGGCCAGGCCGCGCAGGATGATGAGTGCGACCGAAACCACCGAGCAGATCATGAGCAAGATCATGAAGAAGCCGCCCTGAGCGAAGAATTGATAAACGGAATGGAATGAGGCAGCGAGCATGGGCGTGGGCATTTTGTGGGCGCTAAAAGAGAGTAAAGCTGAGAAAAAGTTCGAGTCGACCGTCTTTCATCAACTCAAGCTCACTGGGCGGCGCAGGGATCTCCGCCTCGCGCACGGATTGTTCGCAAACGTTGGCGAAGTTTTGATTGGACCCATTTTCGAGGATCTCAACCCCCTGAACCCGGCCGTCTTTGGTGACAAAAAATCGGAGCCGCACGGTGCCGACTGCGATCATGTCCATTCGCTCTTCGGTGTAGAACTGCCAACGCGACTGGATCTGCGCAAACAGCCTCTTCCGATAAACCCCCAAAGGCGTTTTCACTGCGTCCACGGACGCCTTGCCTTGGTTGGTGATGCTGCCTTCCACCCGGGTCTGGTGCTGTTCCGCCTGAAACTCGGGCGCGTTCGTCGGTGCGGGTCGCGGCGTCGCCAAGGCCGCTAACTGCGTGACCGGTGGTGGCTTGGGCGTCGCCCGTGGCTGGGGCGCCGGCGTGGACGGCTTCGGGCCGAGCGCTATGCCGTCCGCCGCTTTTTTGAGGTCCTCAGCCGTCGCGATGGGTTCGGTCGGGCTGGGCGTCGGCGGCAACTCCTGCGCCGCCTGATGGCTGGCTTCGATCTTGGCCAGCGCCTCCAGATATTCCTTCGGCAGCGGCTTCACTTTATAGTCGGCCGACGGCGCAGGCGTGGGCGGCGCAGGCGTGGGCGTGGGCGGCGCTTTCTCGGCCGCGTCCGCCGGGGACTCGTCGGGTTTACCGAGCTTGGCCGACTGGTTTTTGAACTGTGTGAAATCCAGCACCGCCCCGTTCTGGCTGGGCAAGGGTTCAAGGCCTTTGCCCGCGCGTTCGCTGGCAGCCACCATATCCTGACTCGACTGGAACTCGGTGCGCTTGGGCGCCTGACTGGATTTTGCCAGGCCTTCCGAATCAATCACAGGCACGAACTCGGGCGCCGCTTTTAGCTGCTTGGGATCGGGCGGCGGCGGCACCAGTTGGACTTCGACTTCAAGGAGCTTGGGCTTGGCGGGCGCCACCGCTTCCACCGGCGCGGGCAAGATCCACGAGAGGATCACCATGAACGAAAAAGCCAGCAGGTGCAGCAGGGCCGCCACCAACAACCCGCCCAGGACCTGTTTATGCGGCGGCACAGCGCTGATATCCGGCAGCCACGCCGAAATCCGATACACCAGTCTGCGCAGGGCTCGAATCATCGCGGCAACATCTGGATCACCCCCGACGACATGGCCGCCACCACCTCATAATAGGACAACTGCGCACACCATTCCACCTCCTGCGTGCGGCCCTTTCCCACGAGCACCCGGCCATTGCGCGCCACCAGCAAGGCGTCCAGAGGATTCGGGTAAAGCGCCGAAAGCGCGCGCACGGCCTGCGCGGAATCGCTGAGCTCCCCGGTGGCCAACGCCTGAATCAAGTGCCCTGCGCCAGCCGCGTCTTCCAGGGCGAACTCGGTGCCGGTCCCTGCGCACACAAGGAGCAAGGCGCTGGGCGCATCGAGCCGGATCTGGCGTGCCAAAGCCGCGATATTAAGAATGGCCCCGACGAGCACCTGCCGGGCGTGGGCACAGGCGCGCAGAGCGATGGTGCCATTGGTGGTGGTGGTGATGAGGGTGCGCGCGCCCATGTCCTTGCGAAATTCAAACGGCGAGTTGCCCAGCTCGAACCCCGCAATGCGCTCGCCATGCCGTTCCCCAGCCAGGATGGCCTCCGGCAGCCGCGCCTTAAGTTCCCACGCTTCTTCAATCGTGCACACGGGATAAATCTCCGCCGCCCCATGCGCCAGCGCCGTGACCATCGAAGAAGTCGCCCGCAAGACGTCAAACACCACGCAGGTCGTCGCGGACAAATCCCTGTGGGCAAGCTCTGCGATTTCCGCCGGATTAAGAACAACGTCGATGAACATGGAAAAAGAAAGTCAGCTTCTCACGAAAGCGGCTTGGCCGCGCGACTCCGAGTCGCGCGTTTTTTGGCCGGAGCCGGGAGCGCCCGCTGAGCGGGGTGCGCCCGCTGAGCGGGGTGCGTCCGCTGTGCGGGAAGCGCCCTCTGCGCCTGGAGCGCCTTCTCGCGGGCATGCCAGGTTTTGCGGGCATGATGAAAAAGATATTGCTGCGCGTAGCCACTAAAAGGCCCGAAATAGGTCTCAGAAAATTCGCGCAACCGTTCGACGGTGACTTTTCGTTTTCGCTGGAAATATAACTCGCGCAAGATCCGCTCGATCCACACGTCGATGGGAAACGACCGCAGCCGCTCATATCCAAAGAGCAAAACACAGTTAGCCACCTTCACCCCGACCCCGGGCAGGCGGCAAAGTTCGGCTCGCGCCGAGTCATCGTCCAGCGCCGCCACGGCCTCCAGATCCACCTCCCCGCTCGACACCATCTTTGCGGTCGCCAGGAGGTTCTTGGCGCGAAACCCCAATCCGCAGGCGCGCAGTTCCGCCTCGGTGGCTTGAGCCAGCCGGGCCGGGGAAGGATACGCGAACAGCGGTTGCCCCTGAAGTGGCTCCTGAAGTTGCCCCTGACGCTGCTCCGCGCCTTCCGCCGGCGCACCGAACGCGCGCCGAATGGCATGCGACATTTGGGCAATGTGCGGCACCTGCTTCATCGAAGAGGTGATAAATGTAGCCAGACATTCCCATTTGGGCTGCCGCACGAGCCGCATCCCGGCACAAAACCGCGCCGCCTCCTGCATGGCGGGATCTGCGGGGAATGAGGCGCAAATTTCCACGAGCCGATGATCGAGCGCAAAGTAATGCGCCGCAAGCGTTTCGGTGCCGCTGGAAACCAAAAGCCGATCTGCATCCTGCTCAATATAGAGCGGCACGGCACCCACCATCCCCAGCCAGCCTGCGCCTGCGCGCTGCCAATGGAAAAGTTGGCCACAGCTCAAAGTGAGTTCCAGGCTGAACTCCGCGCGGGGAAACTCCAGGACCGAAAGCGGCCTCGGCGCGCCCAAGCCCGCCGAGTTCGGATCCACATTGCGCCGCGAACTCTGATCGACCTGGCCGCTCACTGAATAAAATAACTTAAATTTTCGAGCTCGATAGCGAGGTCCACATTGTTGACCACCACATTGTCGGGCACCTGCAATATGATCGGCGCAAAATTCAAGATCGCCAGAATCCCCGCCTCCAAAAGAATATTGGTGACCTCCTGCGCCACGGTGCCCGGCACGGTGAGAATCGCCATCTTGATCCGACGCTCGCGCACCACCTCGGCCATCTTTTCCATCGGCAACACCTGCACCCCAAGATCCCGGGTGCGCTTGCGCGTGGCATCGGCATCGAAGGCCGCAATCACCTCAAACCCCTCCTTGGCAAACCCCGGGTACCGCAGGAGCGCCGACCCGAGATGACCGGCCCCGACCAGGATCACGGGCTGAAGATGGGTGGTGCCGAGCAGCTCGGTGAGCTGGCCACTGAGCGCCGCCACGTTATAGCCCAGGCCGCGCGTCCCGAACTGCCCAAAGTAAGTCAGATCCTTGCGCAATTGGGTGGGCTTGACTCCCGCCGCCTTGGCCAAAGCCGCAGACGACACCGTATCGAGCTGGTTGGCTTTCAACCGCTGTAACGCCCGATAATAGAGCGACAGGCGGTAAACCGTTTTCCGTGGAATGACCAACTTCGACATTGATAAATGGACTTTTATTGCAGGCTCGGACCGCCCTTGGGCAACCCGGGCGAAGGATTAAGTTAGCCAGCCACCGCAGCACCCCCAGCACGTCACCCGCAGGCCATGCTGTGAGCCGTCAAAAGCTCGCGGCCCATTTAACAATGCGCCTCGAACCCACCATTAGGCCAACACCGCCGACACTGGCGAAAAACAGCCACACCCACAAGCTTTCCGTCCGGGAGGAACTTTTGGGGAATTATGAAGGATGAATTATGAATTATGAAAGAGGTGAGAGGTGAGAGGTGGGAGGAGTGGCAAGTGATGTGCGGCAAGTGATATGTGACGAGTGATATGTGACGAGTGATGAGCCGGAAGAGAGACCTTCGGCTGAGCTGCGCCTGCGCCCTCCGAATCCTCATAATTCATAATTCATCCTTCATAATTCCCCCCCAATCCCCTCCCTTTCCGGCTGAGCCGTTCGATTGCATTGGCGCTCGGCCCCGGAAGCGAGTATCTCCACCCCCCTCATGCGCCTGAATCGTTTCCTTGCTTCCGCCGGCCTCGGCTCCCGCCGTGGCGTCGAAGAACTCATCACTGCCGGCCGCGTCAAGGTCAACGGCAAGATCGTCACTGACCTCGCCACCACCGTCACGCCCGAAGACTCCGTCAAAGTCGGCTCCAAAATCGTCCGGACAGAAATCCCGCTGGTCGCAGTCCTGCACAAGCCCCGCGGATTTCTTTGCACCGCCAGCGACGAGTTGGAACGGCGCACCATCTTCGACTTACTACCCAAAGGCTGGCCCCGCGTCTTCCACGTGGGCCGCCTCGACAAAGAAAGCGAAGGCCTGCTCATCGTCACCAACGACGGCGATCTCGCCCTCTCGCTCACACATCCCAGCCATCAGATCGAAAAGGAATACGAAGTCGGGATCGATAAACCCTTCGACTCCGCCCATCGCGATAAGTTGCTCAACGGCATCCGCATCGAAGGCGGCAAAGCCAAAGTCGAACAAATCAACGTGGTCACCCCCACCCTGCTCAAACTCGTCCTGCGCCAAGGCATCAAAAGGCAGATCCGCTTGATGTGTTATTCGCTCGGCTACGAAGTCACCCACCTGCGCCGCATCCGAATCGGCCCACTGCGCATGAGCACGCTGCGCCCCGGGGAATGGCGGCTTCTGACGCCCAACGAAATCGAGGCGCTCAAATCCAGCAAACCAGAGCCGCGCCCGCCCCGGCCCCCGCGTCCTTCGCTGGCCGGCCCGAAGCCCCGTCCGAGCGGCTCCGCAGCTCCACGCCGGGCTCCAGCCACCCGCAAAACATCCCCTCGCACCGGCGCCCCCACCACCAAGCGCACCCGGCCCCGGAGGGAAAGCATTTGACCCGAAGGGCCACTTCTCCTAGTCACTCTCCTCCCCTGCAAAAAACCAACAAGAATTTATGGGCCAGCAATTCAACAAAATCATCAAACGCCGTCGTCGCGCTGCTTACCTTGAGCGCCAAAAAACCAAAATCGCTGCCGCCGCGGTAGCCAGCAAATCCAAGCCCCGCCGCCCCGTTGCGCCTAAAAAAGCAACCCCTGCCGCAGAAGTGCCAGCAGCGGTTGCCGCTGAATAGTCGGGCAGTTCGAGCCGACACTTGTAAAAATACGGGCTACCGAACGTTTGAAAAAACGTTCGGAGTCCTTACTTACAGCCGCCCTTTAAAAATCCTGGCATCCCAGGTCGGATGAAATCATCCGTCAACTCCCTGCCTGCGCGGACAGGATCGTCCCACAGCTTGGAAAACGCGACCACTTCATGCGCGTTCTCATTGTCGATGGCCACAGCGTCATTTTCTCCTGGCCCGAACTCCGAAAACTCCACGGCCGCAGAATGGTCCTGGCCCGCGACCACCTGATCCACACGCTCACTCAATACCAGGACGCCAGCGGCATCCATGTGGTGGCTGTCTTTGATGGCCAGGGCGAAAAGTTCTCAGAGCAGAGCGAGCCCGGGGGAATCCAAATCTTTTATTCGGCCACCGGCCAAACCGCCGACCAGATTGTGGAACGACTGGTCGCAAAATATGGCGCTTCGCACGACATCACGGTCGCCACATCCGACCGCCTCGAGCAAGTCACGGCGTCAGCCTTTGGCGCCTCCATCGTGTCCCCAGAAGGTCTGCGCGCCGTGCTCCACGAAGCCCACACCGACTTGGCCCGCAGGCTCAAAGCCCGCCGCCGCCAATAGCCCTTAAAACGGTAGGGCGGAATTAAAATTTGCGTCAATGACGTGATGCCAAACGAGTTCCGACTAAACACTGAACAGATTTCCCAGAGTGCATTGAAATAAATGCATTGAAACACCCACGATCCCATTTCGGCGTCCGACTCCTGACGAACAGGAGCTGCTGAATCAGCTTTGTGTCCGCGGAATTGAACCCGAAGAACAAGCGCGCTTCGATGAACTGATAGTCAAACTTGATATAGTTGCGCAGAGTAGTTCCACGTTGTTAAGTGGGGTAACAGGAAGAGGAAGTGACAGGGTGAGCCTGCGAATTCTCATCATTCATACTTCATAACTTCCCCTTCGACCGGCCCGCGCACTA
>JAYTYG010000083.1:0-1912 GCA_043742585.1 Spartobacteria bacterium | reverse complement strand
GTGTATGAGGCAAAAGGCAGGCTGGGTCAACGCATCTGACGGAATGCATTAACCACTAATCCACACTCACGGCACACTAAGCCGAGCCGTTTCCCCTCTCAAAATTAGTGTCCAATCAGTGTGGATTAGTGGTGCCAACTTCTTCGCGATCAGTTCCGCCGGCTTGGGTCTGGCTCGCTGCGCTCCGGCCGCTCGTGCGCCATAACGCCAGCGCCTGCTACTTGTATTCCTCGCTGTAGCTCGCCTTGCCGCGAGCGGGCTTCTGTAGCTGCGTCTTCATGTGGGTTCTCCTGGGGGTTTGATCCCCGACCCACTGTCCGTCAATTCAGGGCAACCTCAGCCCGACCCCTTTTTGCCTCCCCGGGACGCACCGATTGCAACCACGACGCCCCCGCCGGGTTCGCTGCAGCGCATGGTTAGGCGTTGGTGGGGCGGACGTCATAATCATAGCCCTTGCATAGATGGTTCCTTGCCGCGTAGAGCCTGCAATCCTGCGAACCCCCCTCCGCCAAGCATGGCGATGTCAATAAGGTAGCCTACCATCGGTCCCTCTCTGCCGGCTAGACTCAATATGCCGATAGCTACGATGATCACAGATGCAACAATTGCCGTCGCACGCTTTCCTGCGGGGGCCAATTGGTGAGCTACTGTGACCATCATGTAACCTCCGACAGCAGAATAGATGAGGGGCAGGACGGAGAAATCATCAGGATCGGACTTGCGGCCAAACAGCTCGAAAATAAACGTTGAAATGAGACCAAAGAGAGTCGTGGCAAGAAACACACCAATCATTGCTGGCAGTATAGCCAGCCAACGTAGTGCAGGATGCCAATCCTTTTTGGCGGGGCTTTCAGGGCTTGGGGTTGTCGGTTGCATGGTCAGAATATGGCTGCGAGAACGCCTAACGTTCAGCGGTCAGCCACGCGCGAAGCGCGTTGTGCTGTAGTGCGCTTGTTAGGCTTTCCTTCGTTTGAGATCATTCCCAAGGCGGCTTCGCAGCAATTTTTCGAGTATCGAAACTAGCTCAACAAATTCCGTGTGTTGAAATCCCTCGATATGTGCCAAGTCAATATGTGCCGTGGCTTTGTTCGCGTAGAATATCGCCCGTGCCAGCACATCCTGCTCGCGCGCAGATAACTCAGACAATGCAACTAGCGAGCCTTTGAGGTCCTGAATCTTAACTTCTGTGATCGACCCACCGTCGGAAAAATATCCTTTCTTTTCTTTGAGCTTTGGATTGTTCGGTGCCTCGATACCGAGACCAAGAAACTCTGCGAATACTCGCGCTGCGATGATAGCAGACTGATATGCGCATATCTTGAATTCTTTCGTTGTTGGACCGCGCTTTTCACGGACGCAATCAGTCAGTGCGCTCAACATCGTGAACCGATAGGGCAGGTGATAGTCGAGAAGTTCAGCGCGTTCCTTCTTAGTAAGAGGCGCAGAGCGGGAAGCTGCGGGCGATTTCTTCATCTGCCTAGACGTTTAAGGTGAAGCCAGAAAAAGGGGGCACGACTTGAATCTTGACTGGGTGGAGCGGATGTTGGGCGGGTGGAAAGCATGGCATCGCGGATCGAATTTGAAAGGCGGGCATGGTGGGCGGCCGAGGCGGAAGTCATGACTGGTTTGCGGGGCGCTGCCAAGCCGACAATGCTCTTCCGCGCCCAGGCAGTCCGCCGGTGCACCTCACTCCCATCAACTTCACCGGACGACTTGGAATCCGTCGTTTCCGGCCCTGATGCAGACACGGACAGCTTCTCAGGCACGCCGGCTCAAATTCTGGCAAGATTCTAGTCGTGACCCCTTTTTTCTGATCTGCACGGCGCGTGCGCGCTCAGTCGGTGGCTTCGTCCTCGGGGCTGGGCGCGTCGTCGACGACGGCGCGGGAGCGACGGCCGCGCTGGATATGCGC
>JAYTYG010000082.1:0-4817 GCA_043742585.1 Spartobacteria bacterium | reverse complement strand
GCGGCTTTAATTTCAAGCTGGCGGGCATCGGAAATATGCTGGTATTTGCAACCGCCACAGGCCCCGAAATACGAGCAGCGCGGCTCCACGCGGTCCGGGGAGGGTGTATCAACAGAAATCAACTGAGCTTCAGCAAAGTTTTTCTTTTGACGAACCACCTGCACCGTCACCACCTCACCCGGTATCGTAAACGGCACGAAGTAAACTTTTCCTTCGTGCCTAGCAACGCCTTTGCCTCCAAAAGCCATGTCGACAATAGAAAGCTGAAGGGGCGGATGAGAATTATCTTTCATGAGGAAAAAAAGAGGCTTCCGTCGCGAAACGGAAGCCTCGGAAATTTGTGCTAACCTAAAGGTTTAGTAATTACCTTCGTAATTGCGAGTGTAGCTGTAGCGCGATCCGAAACCGAGTTCAGGAGGAAATTCCTCATAGCCGCCATTGATCCAAGGGATATTGCTGCGATAAGGCGCGCGATAAGACTGCTGACTGGTTGGGAACGGAAAAGTCAACACTTCGTAAACACCGAAGCCGAGGCGACCAAAGAATCGGCCAAAACCTTTGACGACGCCGTAACTAAACCCAGCCGAATTGCCCTCACGATCGTTGATCGCGCAGGCGGTGTTGGTGATTTCAGTGACGCCGAAAGCGATATTAGCGATCCCACGGCCGAGCTTACGAGTGGGACCCTCATCGTTCATCGGTGGATCTTGGATGTCCGCCAAAGCGGCCACCGAGAGCAGGGAAAATACAGCGAGGCTGGGGAGGAATTTCATGCGCCGATAAAATAGAACGGTTTTTTTTGAAAAGGCAATTGGCAATTTCCGCTCAGGACAATTAGCCGCCATATTAGTAGCCGAGATAATGCAGGAGACTCCGGATAACGCCGCCCAAAAGCGCAAACATGAATCCGAAATAGATCCAAGCCGCCACGTTGACCAAGTAACCCAAGAGCACCAACAGCCCATCGCGTTCCACCATTCCCGCCGTCAACAACAGCACGGAGATTGCCGGAATCGTGTTGGATAAAGGCACGACAGGCGGCAGCGGCAAACAAAGCTGCACACCGCCTGAGGCAATCCCGAGGCCGATTAGCTTCAGCATCGCGGATGTGCCCAGGAAAAAATGCAGGCGCGGCTTCACCACCTTCTCCATTTTATTGCATAAGCGGAGACCGATTTTAATGATCTTTTCCAGCAGCGAATACTTCAATTCGCGCTTGAGAATGAAGCCCGGCAGCGATGGCTTGAGCCCCATCGCGATCCGGATTCCCATGAATGCAATAATCACCCCGAAGATCACCGATAAGCCAGGCGTCGGGATCGGAAAAACAAAGGGCAACGAGAACAGCAGGATGAAAAGTGCAAACCCTCGGCCCTCGAGAATCTCTTCCAACTCCCCGACCGTCAGTGAGCGGCCGGCCGCCTGACGCAAAAGCTCCTGAAGATCCTCGGAAAGCCGACGCGCAGCCGGGCCGCTGGATTCAGGTAAAGGCTCGTCCATCGAAGAAACGGGAAGACTCAGACGGGTTACTGTGAGGCCGCCGGATCTTTTTCCGATGCAGCCGCAGGAGTGGAGCTCTTCGTTTTCGCCGAGGCTCCGCGGGCGAGATACCCACCCGTCAGAGCGATCAGCGCAGCCAACGGCACGGACAGAAAAAGATGCAGCCACCGAGCAGTGTTACCGAGCGCTGCCGCGACGTAATGATCTTTAAACATCATCTCCACCGCCACGAACCCGAGCACCCCGCCGCCCAACCATGTGATCCAGGGAAACCGATGCATCAACCGCGCCAACACCCCGCTTCCCCAGACCACCAAAGGCAGCGAAAGCAGTAATCCGAACACCACCAGAACCATGTCGCCATGAGCCGCAGCGGAGATCGCAATCACGTTATCGAGGCTCATCACCACATCAGCTACGATGATAATCCCAACGGCCTCGCGCAGGGAGGTGCCAGGATTGACCGCGCTCTCCTCCTCCTTGGGCGGTCGCACCAATTTAAAGGCGATCCAAATGAGCGCCAGCCCGCCCACCAGTTGCAATAAGGGAATTCGCAAAAGCCAGGTTACCATGGCTATGAATGACACCCGCAGAATCACCGCGCCGAGCGTCCCCCAAATCCGCCCCCAAAGCTGCTGCTTGGGAGGCAGCGAACGCACCGCGAGCGCAATGACCAAGGCGTTGTCGCCAGCCAAAGTCAGATCAATTAGCACGATCCCAAGCCAACGCGCCCAAAACTCCGGATTAGTTAAAAAATTCATATCTTCGAGGACCACATACGCGCTGTTCTGACGCGTTGTTCTGACTACACAGAGGCCGGCTACGGTAAAAGCCGAGCGCGAGCCCCGAAGTCGGTATCAGATCGTCCACGTGATGCAACGGCCGAAGCGCTCGGCAGCGCTCCCATCCCCATAAAAGCTGCGATAAAAACGGGCACCGACGATATAACCAAAGGCCCAGTGACTTTGTGCGAGCAGG
Organism: Spartobacteria bacterium; assembly: GCA_043742585.1. Classification (GTDB taxonomy): domain Bacteria; phylum Verrucomicrobiota; class Verrucomicrobiia; order Chthoniobacterales; family Chthoniobacteraceae; genus CAIURC01. The sequence continues at coordinate 2,339 of JAYTYG010000082.1, read as the reverse complement.
TTTTCGGACCGCTCGATTTTTAAAGATTCACTGATTGCGTCGCCCTGCATTTAAAAACTCCATTTCTCACGATGGCCCTCATCCTCCGGCAACTCGCCATCCTCCTCACTCTCGCCCTGGCTCCGGCCCTGGTGTCGGCTGGGCTGCAACTCCAGTGGCGCAGCGTCGATCCCCTGGCAGTCGAGCCCCTTGCCCCCGGAGAAGTCCGGGCCGCCGCAGCCCGACTCTGGGGCGAGCACGCATTGTGGGTCGATACCCGGGAAATGTCCCGGTTCAACGCGGGACATGTCCCCGGAGCGGTGCGCCTTACCATTGAAGAATGGGAGGCGTTGGTGCCGGCTTTTTTCGAGGCTTGGGACGCCGAAAAAACCATCGTCATTTACGGGGACGCAGGTCCGGTCCAACCTGCGTTGGCGGAGCGGATGAGGGCGGAGTTAAAATTGCAAAGCGTTTACACCCTGCATGGGGGCTGGAGTGCATGGAAAAACTAGCTCTCCACATAGCCCGCTGGGTGGTGGGTCTCATTTTTCTCGGGGCCGGGGCGCTCAAGATTACGGACACGCAGCACTTCGCGCAGGCGGTGCAAAACTATCAGCTCACTTCATGGACGGGCTCAATGCTCATCGCCATCTACCTGCCCTGGCTGGAAATCGTCGCCGCCATGGCGCTCCTGGCCCAACGCCTTTACCGAGGGGCGCTGACCGTGATCAGCGCGTTAACACTCCTCTTTCTCGGCACCATCACCTCCGCCTGGTGGCGCGACCTCGATATCTCCTGCGGCTGTTTCGGCCCGGAACTGAATCGCACGAACTATCCGCTCCATCTGGCCGCCGACGTGGGACTGCTGGCCATTCTGGCTGCCCTGAGCAGGGTCGCGCGACGCCCCCAATCCAAGCAAGCATAGCGCGCGCACTGACAAAGCCGTTTCATCCTGCTTCCACTTTGTTAAGTGGGGTAACAGGAAGACAAGGTGACAGGGTGAGCCTGCGAATTCACATCATTCATACTTCATAACTTCCCCTTCGACCGGCCCGCGCACTATCCGGCCCTTCTGAACCTCTGCGGCTGCGTTAAATCCTAAAACGCAGAGGCGCGGAGGCGCGGAGAGGGGGCGGATTTGTCTGCCCCCAAGTTCCCATCAATTCTCCGCGCCTCCGCGTTAAATCCTCAAGAATTGAGATGCGAACACCGAATATTCACAAACGCAACAAAGTAGAACTACAAACAACAATGCCTCCGGAGGTTACTCGTCGATTTCCGCAGGCTTCCGGACAGCCGTGAGCATCGGGAGACTCCGGGGATAAACTCCGGATTCATCCCCGTTTTTGGGATTAATGACCGCAAACCCGCCGCGCGGCTTTACGGGGATTCATCCAAACCCTAGATAAAACGTTCAATGTCGATAACCCGTCTCGTTCTTCTATTGATTGGAGCCGTCGCCGGCGGCCTCCCCGGCCTGGACTCGAGTCACGCAGCCGAACCCAAATCCCTCTTCAACGGCAAAGACCTCAAGGACTGGGACGGCGACGCGCATTACTGGTCGGTGCGTGACGGAGTCATTCGCGGCGAAACCACATTCAAAGCGCTGCCGCTCTTCAACACCTTCCTGATCTGGCGCGGCGGCGTGCTCAAAGACTTCGAGTTACGGGTCAAATTCCGGATCCAGAGCGGAAACTCAGGCATCCAATATCGCAGCCGCGACCTGGGCAAATGGCAACTCGCCGGCTACCAGGCCGAGATCGAGAACAAGCAGGGAAAAGTGGGCTTATTGTATGAGGAACAAGGCCGCAAATTCTTAGCCAACGTGGGCGAATCGGCCGAGATGCCTGCAAAAGGGACCCGCAAAATCCTCAACCAATTCGTCACCAAAGAAGAGCTGATAAAAAAAAGTTATTATAAGGACCGGGACTGGAACGAATACCTCATCATCGCTAAAGACAATCATATCGAACAATGGCTCAATGGAATCAAAGTCATCGAGTTTACCGACAACGACCCGGCGCACCGGGCCATGGACGGATTGCTAGCCTTACAGATTCACGCCGGGCCGCCGATGCGCGTTGAATTCAAAGATATTTTCCTTAAAAACCTTTAAACCCCACTTAACAGCCTCACTGACATGTTTACTCGCCGTCACGCCCTCAAAACCCTTGCCTTCACCTCCAGCGCGCTCGCCCTCCAAGGCGCCCTCCGCGCGCAAGCCCCGGCGACGCCGGCAGAGTCCGAGGACGTGTTCAAACTGCCGCCTCTCGGCTACGACTACGATGCGCTCGAACCCTTCATCGATGCGGAGACGATGAAGATTCATCATGACAAACATCACGCCGCCTACGTCAGCA
>JAYTYG010000081.1:0-6067 GCA_043742585.1 Spartobacteria bacterium | reverse complement strand
GCCGGCGAGATCGTCGGCGTGGCCGGTGTCTCGGGCAACGGCCAGCAAGAGCTGATGGCCGCGCTCTCAGGCGAGGACACCCGCGCCGCGCCCGGCTCGATACGCTTGTTTGGCCAGGACATCGCCGCTGCCTCGCCACGCCAGCGCCGCCACGGCGGCCTGCACTTCGTGCCCGAGGAGCGGCTGGGCCGTGGCGCCGTGCCGACGATGAGCCTGGCGATGAACACCTTGCTGACCCGCACCGGGGCGGTCTCGCGCAGTGGCTGGATCGACACCGCTGCGGTGCGCCGGCTGGCGGAAGACCTGATCCAACGCTACAAGGTCAAGGCCGGTGGTCCGGGCGCGGTGGCCAAGAGCTTGTCGGCTGGCGCTTTTCATCGTATGCCAGAGCCCCAGAGCCACGATCGCGCGCGTGTACTTTGCCCTGGGCCTTTGTTTTACCCTGTGGAATTACGGCACATTCAGGCTGTGTCTCTCCGAGGACTACGAGCACGCCCTATTTTGGGCCCGCTTTCTCCAGTTCGGAGCCAGCTTCCTTCCGCTCACGCTCTGCCACGTATCCCTGCTGATAACACAGGCCCCCTTACGCCGCAGCCTCATCATGGGCCTTTACGCTATCCACGGGATCCTTTTTGCAAGCAGCTTTACGCCCCTCATAATCTCCAGCACCCAGCGTATTGGAAACGCTTGGCGGCCCGTAGCTGGAACAGGATATTGGTTCTTTAGCGGCCTCTTTCTCTTCAGCGGAATAGCGGCGACATTAGTGTTGTTACAGAAAAACAAACTCGCCCCGTGCCTCCGCGCCAGGACGACCCCGCTGCTCATTGCGCACCTAGCCTTCGCTGTCTTTTACAGCAGCGACGCAGCATCCATTCTCGGCTACAACTATTACCCATTCACAGGCGCCAAAATCTATCCACTGGGCAGCGTCGCCAGCATTCTCTACGGCATCATTGCTGGGTATAGCGTCCTCCAGTTTCAACTGCTTGACGTGCGAGTGAGCCTCGGCAGAAACACAGCCAAAGCTGTGCGCGTCTTATTCATTTTTCTAGCCGGCCTATTCACCCTGCTACTGCTTTCCTTCGCTAATCCCACGGGATTCACCGCGTTCTCGTTCTTCGCCGGATTAGCAGCCCTTATGACAGGGGCCATCTGCGCGGCCGTCTTATTTCCAAAGCTATTCGGCGACAGCCGCAAGCTCAGCGGGCACGGCAATATGGGCGACTGCTTTGAACCCCAGGACCGAATCCGGAAGTTCATCGAGACCATGCATTGGCACCGGGATCTGCCCACTCTTTTGGAGGATTTCCAGCACCTCCTCACCCAGACATTCCGACTCGGCAGCCACTACCTAATTCTACGCCAAGCCGACACTCAAACCTACACTCTTAAACTATCTTTTCCTCCAGAGTCCAATCGCCACATACCACTTCTAACAACCCAATCCGCGATCTTTAATTTTTTTGCGCACGGCAGAAATGATTACCTCAACATGGGCCGACGACACCCTCGGGAAGGCGCGTCTGCGATGGAAGAACAAGCCCGGCAACAGCTTGTAGAGTTCCCTGCTGAGTTCTGTTTCCCATTAAACGCCCAAGGCGAAAATATAGGCTTACTATTGGTTGGCGAAAAATTTTCCAAAGAAAACTATACGACCACAGACATCAGTCTTCTCCTCGAATTGGTCAACGCACTGAGCTTGGCGACCAATCAGATCCGACTTAAATCTCAAATCCTCCAGGCACAGGAACTGGATCTTCTCGGGCGCATGAGCCGGGGCATGGCGCATGACTTAAACAACCTGCTTACCCCCATCTGGACATTGCTCCAGCTTTCCAACGCCAGCAAGGCAACTGGCCTCGACGAAGACTTGCACGCCGTCGCCCTGCGCAACGCGGCCACGATGGGTGCCTATATCAAGGCCTCACTATTTCTGACCGAACATCTGCACCCGAACTTTCAAATTAAAAGCCTGGATCTCATTATAAATAGCGCGACGTCGGTCGCCCGAAACAGCCGCAAAAAAACCGTTAATCTAAGGCTTTCGACACCGGACAAACTCCTCATCGAGATGGATGAGATCCTCATCCAACGACTCGTGGCAAATATAGTTTCCAACGCCATCGACGCCTCGCCTTCCGGCGAAACTATACATATCCAGGCGATTACATTCCGGCACCCATACACCGCCCAACGCTGGGTGCGCGTCCGCATCAGCGACCGGGGTAATGGCATTCACAAAGAGGATCTTGACCAAGTCTTTACTCCCTATTTCACGACAAAAAACCGAGGGGATAAAGACCGGGGCTTTGGCCTGGGCCTGGCCATCTGCCGTAAAATCACCAACCTCCACGGCGGGACCCTCGCCATCGCCAGTAAACTCAGGAAAGGTACAACGCTGCAAATTGACCTACCCATGCGACAAAACGCTTTCTCGGTGGGACCCGCAACCTCTCAAATTGCGCCAGCTTACGACAACTGCCAGCGTGCAACCAATTGTCAGGGCAATCAAGAAGCCGTCTCTAACTCCTAACAATTATGGACATGCAGCATGCGCAAACTGAGATAACCGCTGAGGCCCACCAGCAAATTCATCTAAATGCGGGCGATACGATCATGGCCGAATTAGATTCGCTCTTGAATTCGACTCGGATTCAGGACGTGAAGCCCACGCTCCTCATCGTCGATGATGAGGAAGGGCCGCGAAAATCAGTGAAAACTGTTTTTAGGAACGAGTTCCGAATTCTACTTGCCTGCAACGCTGCGGAGGCAATGAACCTGGCTCACGAAAACCACATCGACGTCGCTATCCTGGACATCCTCATGTACGGGATGAGCGGCTTGGATTTGCTCGTGGAACTCAAGCGCATCGCCCCTCACATCCAGGTGGTCATGTTCACTGCTTACGAAACCTCGGAGACAGTCCGGGAAGCTCTCCGCCACGGGGCCTGCGACTACTTGGACAAACCTTTCGCCATTCCCACCATGCGCTCAGCCGTCGCTCGCGCCCTAGAAAAGAGCAAGGCCGCCCAGGAAATCCAGCAAAGCAGCACCCAATTACAAAGCCTGCAAAAGGAGCTCCAAGCTCAACGCCTAATGGAAGAAATGGCCCGCACAAAAGGCGAGATTTACGCCAGCGTCCTCCACGACATCAATAGTCCACTCACCGCCATTGCCGGCTTCGTGGAACTCATCAATCGCGTGGTGCAAAACACCGACAGCTTGGACAGCCCTCGGCTGACCTCCGTGAAGAGCGATCTCAAACAACTCCGCAACCAGGTGAGCCATTGCTTCGAAATCTCCCGCCGCTACCTGAGCTTCCTAAATGCCAGCGAGGAAAACACCCCGGCCGTCTGCGTCCAGCAAATCCTAATCGACCTCAAATGCCTGCTCCTCCGGCATCCCAAAGCCCAGGGTCACGACCTCATTATCGACGAAATCCAACCCGATATCTTCGCTGATATCAATGGCACCGACCTCCTCCAGATCCTCCTCAACATCACTATCAACGCCCTCCAATGCACTGACTTGCCCCATCGCGTCGAGGTGCGCTCCCGCCGCCTCACCGCCCCGCTGGCGATCGCTCAATTTGGCGACGGCCCCCACGAGCGATTCATCAACCGGGACGGCTTCCTTAACCGGGCGCCGATTCTGGCCATTACGGTAACCGACAACGGCCCGGGAATTGGGCCGGAAGTGCTGGGCAAACTCTTCGACCAGCACATCACCACCAAGCGACCAGGGTGCGGAACCGGGCTCGGCCTTTCGATCGTTAAACGTCTAATCACAGAGAACAAAGGGGCGATCCACATCGAAACCAGCGTGACCCGGGGCTCGACCTTCACCATTTTGCTGCAAGCGCCACAAGACGCACAAATCGATCTCATCGCCCCCGCTGCCATCTAGTCCGAACGCATTTCACCTAACACCGGCCATGAATCCGGGACTTATCCGCAGATCAACGCAGGGTTTTATACGGAATTTAACTTAGAGGCCCAGAGCCGCAGAGTTGGGGCTGGAAATCTGCCTGTCCTGTCTGCCTCTTCGGCTCGGCGCCTCTGCGTTAAAATCCCCTCCGGATTTGGCTGCAGGCGAGGTCCGCCACAGCACGGCAAACACAGGGTCACGGCTTTAAATCCCTAAGAAACACCTTCATCTCGTCGCGGCTCCCACGGAACGCCAATACCGAACAAATTCCGTTATCCTCACTGATCGCAGCCACCCACTCTTCCTGGGTAAAAACTTGCCATTCCGCGCCGAGATGCACGCCAAAATCCGCTGCCCGAAACACATAAAGCAAGGCGTCATGAGGGGACACCGCCAACTGAGCCACCGGATGCCCGCCTTGCTTAAAGAGACGGTGACCAATGGTCGGCATACGCGCGATTTGCGGCGGCAACGCAAAGCCTTCAAACCCCCTCATATAGAACACATCCGAAAGCTCACCGGCCGGCACGCTCGAAGATTCAAGCTCCGTCCCATTCATCTCCTGAGCGATGGCCACGATCTGCTGCACAGAGTCTTTGCCGGGAAAAGCGGCTAGGCGATCCATCTCCACCCACACTAAAAAGCCGAGAATCAGGGCCACCCCCATGATGACCGAAAGCATCGCCGGGTGAAAGAGATACAGGCGCAACAAAGGCGCGCCCTGAGCCTCAGTGTCAGTCAAGGCGTCGAGCTGATTTACAAACTCCCGGGGCGGTTCAATGGCACGAATGGCCTTGAGCATTTGCGCGTCAAAACTCACTTGCGCATCGAGTTGCGCCCCCAATTCCGCGTCCGCTGCGGCCACTTGCGCCGCCTCAGCCACGCGTTTCCCCTGCTTTTGGCCCGCCCGATAACAGGGCAAATAGATTTGAGCGGTCTTGGATTTCAAGCGGAAATAGGCTGGGAACGTAGCGAGTCCTGGAGCTGAGTGCGCGCGCGCGCAAGGGCCGCAGCAAGTTGTTCCAGGCCCATTTCAAGAATATCTGCAATCTGCTCGACCGTGAAAAGGTCGAGATAGAAAAGCCCCAGCGCACTCCGGTCCGGCTCCGGCAGCGACTGGAAATGCTGCGCCAGTATGTAAGCTTCAATCTGCAGCACCTCCGCCAGAGGGCCCGCCTCCGAATCCTCCGAGCGCACCAACCGCGGCGCCTTGCCCGGCTCAGGCTTCGGCTCCAAGCAATACTGGCGTAAACGCGCAGCGAGCCAGGCCGCGCGATGGGTTTGGTCCCGAAGATCCCCCAAACGCCGTTCTCCAGCCACCAGAACAGCCGACAAGGCGCCCTCTACGTCCCGGATATTTCCAGTGAGCAGCAGTGCCAGTCGGTAAAATTCAACGAGGGTAGTGCTGGTGAGCAATCCGGAGTGCAACGCAGGAAGGTTAGAGATTCGAGAGGAACGGGCTCAAGCGTTGATTTACTCAAAAGCCAAAACCCGCGCCACTCCGAAGCACAATCTGATCCCTGCGACACGACTGCGGGGAATTATGAAGGATGAATGATGAATGATGAAGAAAAACAAGCCATCCGGCCTAACGCCACCCGCATCAGTCATCCTTCATAATTCATAATTCATAATTCAAAAAGAGTGCTCCCGCCCGCAAAGCCCACGCCAAAGTCATTTGCGCGTAAACGCCCCCTCGCGTTGACTTGCCTTTCCCTCCTTTGTATCTTCCCCGGCTCATCATTTCGAGCCTTGTGAAACACGTCCTCTTTGTCTGCACCGGAAATATCTGCCGTAGCCCACTCGCGGAGGGACTTTTTCGCGAGATGGTTAAAAACCGCCCTGACTTCAAAGTAAGCTCCGCCGGTGTCGGGGCCATCTTTGGCCAAGCCCCGAGCCTGCATTCGGTGGAAGTGCTGCGCCCCTGGGGCGTGGATATCTCCGGGCAGCGCAGCCAGCCCCTGAGCGAGAAGCTGGTAGCCGAAGCCACCTACATCTTCGCCATGACGCGCGGACACTTGGATAACATCCAGACGTTCTTTCCTGAAGCCGCCGAAAAAACTTTTCTGCTGCGCGAATTCCAACCCGGCGCACTCGATGTCCCTGACCCCATCGGGCAGGGCCTTGAGGCTTATCTTCA
>JAYTYG010000080.1:0-3125 GCA_043742585.1 Spartobacteria bacterium | reverse complement strand
CAATGCCGGTGCTGGCAGTGAATTTCGGCAGGATATGTTTGAAGAGACCTGATTGTTCAGTGGATGTAGTTGACGCAACAGTAATCGTCTTTTGAGCGTACGCTGGAGACGACGAAAGGACGAGTAGAAGCAAGCCAAATGTTACGAGCAGGCGCTTCGGGAATCTGAGAACGAGATCCATGGCAGTTCACCTTTGATGTAAGCCTGTGCTTCAGCGGAACGGGGCGCTGACAGAATTTGATGGGCTGATCCATGCTCTGCCGTTTGGCCATGCGACATGACGATAATATCTTCGGCCAACCGAGCGACCTGGCCGAGATTATGAGAAACCAAAACGACTTTTGCCCCATTTTGCGCCATTCTGATTATCAGGCGCTCAATTTCCTCAGTGGCGCCAGGATCAAGGCTGGCCGTCGGTTCATCCAGAAGTAGGAGCTCCGGTTCAGTCACCCAGGCACGCGCTAACGCTAACCGTTGCTGCTCACCGCCCGACAACCTCCGAGCGCCTTCGTCAGCCCGATCGTTAAGACCGACAGCTACCAGAGCGTGCTTAACGCGTTCAGCGACGGCTTGGCGCGACAACTTCAAAGGTATGAGGGCTAACGCCACGTTTCGCGCTATGCTGGCGCGGAGCAGGCCCGGCCGCTGAAACACCAACGCGCGCCTTACACTCGGAGCTGGACGATTGCCGAAAGCGATTGTCCCACTATCTGGCTGCAACAGGCCATCAATGATGCGGAGTGTCACGCTCTTCCCGGCACCATTTGGTCCGATCAAAGCGGTGATCCCCGAGGTTGTAATCGTCGCATCGAGCCGATTGAGCACCATCCGGCCGCCGGGCCTGAAAGAGAGGTTTTTTATGGCTATCGGAAGGACAGTGTTCATCCGTACGTGCGCATCGCGTAAGTTCGGAGCACGGCCGCAAGGGCGTTTACGACAACTACGAGGAAAATCAGCACCAGACCTAAGGACAACGCAAGAGGCAGGTCCCCTTTCTGGGTCTCTAGTGAGATCGCTGTTGTCATTGTGCGGGTGTGGCCATCAATGTTGCCCCCTACGACAAGCACCGCGCCAACCTCCGAGACCGCCCGGCCGAAGGCGGCAAGGATTGCCACAACGAGGGAGAAACGCGCGTCCACCACGAGGGTTCGCGCGCGCTGCGCCGCGGACAGTCGCATCGAGCGCAGTTGCTCCCCAAGCTCGCGGTCAGCATCTTCAATCATTTGGCGAGTCAGTGCGGCAATAAGCGGTACTACCAGAATTGTTTGCGCAAAAATCATCGCCAATGGCGTGAACAGAAGCCCTAAGCTGCCGAGAGGACCGGTTCGAGACAGCAGCAGGTAAACCACGAGACCGACCACCACTGCAGGGAGCCCCATGAAGGCGTTAAGCACGGCGGTTACGGCGCTGCGCCCTGGAAAATTGGCGATGGCGATAAACGCGCCGGCTGGAATACCAATTACGGACACAAGCGCAACAGCGGCGATACTGACTCGCAACGACAGCAACGCGATGGCGAAAACCTCCTTGTCGAGTGTCCAGAGCTTAGCAAAAGTATCTGCAATTGTTTGCTGCATCCTAGGGCTTCCTCGGGTCCGCTACGCTTCAGCCCTGCGCTGCGCAGCACTCTCATTCAAGGTTACCTCAGTCGACTGTGCGCTGGTCTGCGGCATACTTATCAATGCTTCACAACGGCTCGTGTATTTAGCTTCAAAGATGCCGAGAACATGTTTGCCGACACTTGATGAAGTCAAACACTAGCCGCCGAAGTCGCTTAATTTAGGCTGGCAGTAACGATGGTACCGACGTGCTCTCCCGCCAAAGCTCGCGTGAGATTTCCTGGCACCAAACCATTGATGATCTGAATCTCCCGGACGTGAGCCGCCTTCATCATGTTAGTCAGCACCACACGCTCGACCACAAGGTCATTGAGGTCGCGATCAAAAAGTTCTTGTGCCGTGATGCGGGGGATGAACTCCGCATTTGGGTTCTTTTTCGGATCCTCCGTAAACAGGCCATCCTCGTCTTTAACGAAAATGCAGGATCGAGCGCCCAAAAACTCTGCAGTCAAATAAACCCCCGAATCCGTGCGGTTTGCGGGTATGCGTCCCAACGAAGGCGGTTTCTCCCAGTGACGATAGGGCGGCATTCCGGGCACGATCGGGATAGCGCCCGCACGTAAGAATTGGGGCAGCTTTTCGAAATCTTCCGGATTGATGTAGATCCCGCCATGTTTCGCTAGCAGCATTTGCAATATCCGGGCATTTTGGAGAGCCGTGGAAGCGCCGATCGCGGCAAGCACTCCGGTTGGAAGCCCTAGTTCGAGGCCAATGGCATAGGCATGACGGGCCCGAGTCCCGCCTCCAGCGCCGATCACCATTTGATGGGTTCGCGCGCATGCAGCTATTTCGTCGATGAGTGGAAAAAGACCTGCGCGGCCCCGGTCCATAATGCTCTGACCACCCACTTTGATGATATTTACATCAGGAAGCACGCGGATAGGCTGAACGTAATTGCTGCCTGCTAAAAGGTCTTTGTGATCCAGCGAGCCGCTACCGAACGGCGTGTCGACGTTGCGTCGCTGAGGGACTGCATCCGGGGGGGGGGTCTCTGTCATGATGAGCCCCCAATCGGAGAGGCGTGGACCTGGGCGATACCTTCGACTGGGTCAGTGGTGATGACCGTGCCTACTGGCTCACCCGCGAGCGCCCGCGCGAGGAGCCCAGGCTTGAGCCCGTTGATAATCTGGATACGGCGTGTATTTCTCGCATACAACATCGACTCCAGGACAACAGGCTCGATGATGAGATCAGGCAGATTCATATCAAGAATTTCTTTCGCCGTCGCGGAAGGGATCAGCTTGGCGGAAGGATCCGACTTTGGATCCGCCGTGTGTAAGCCGTCTTCATCCTTCACAAAAATCATCGACCGCGCGCCGAGAGTCTCGCTTACCATGAACATCCCAAAATCCTCCCGATACATCGGGACGCGCTGGTTACCCGAAGGCGGCTCCCAGTAATGGTATGGCGGCATTCCCGTCATCAATGGGATCAATCCCGCTTCTAACCAGAGCGGGAGCACCACAAAGTGATCCTTGTGCAAAACGACGCCGCCATGTTTTGCCA
>JAYTYG010000079.1:0-3205 GCA_043742585.1 Spartobacteria bacterium | reverse complement strand
GTAGTCGTCGCCCTCGGCTTCTATGTCCGCGTCATGTTCCAGCGCGTGGAACAAAAAGTCGTCCCGGCGCCACCGCCCATCACCGAGCTCCAACCCCTGACCCCGGCGGCTCCAGCGGCTCCAGACTCAGCGGCTCCAGACCCGGCCGCCCCCTCCGACTCAGGCGCCAACGTCCCAAAATCCCCGGAAGCCGCCGCGCCAAGCCCCGCCGCCACCCCGCTCTTTCCCCCAACGGAACAAACCCCAGTGGGCGCCGACGGCCTGGCTATCGAAGTCCGCCGCGCCGAGCCCAACATTCGCCCGACCGACCCTCCGGCGCCCGCCGCGGACCCTGCGGCGCCGGTCGAAATCAGCGTGACGGCGAAAAAGAAAACCTGGGTAAAGATCTACAAGGACGATCCCAAATCGCACCCGGCCTTCTCCGATTATCTGTTTCCAAAAACGGGCACGCTCACCTTTAAGGGCGGCCGCATTTTCATCAACACACGCGACCCCGGCAGTCTTGAGGTCAAGAAAAACGGCGTCGTCGTGCCTTACGAATCCGGACAACCCATTCAATAAACTACCGATGCCCACAATCACCACGCCGAGCGCCGTCAAAAAAGTCGGCATGATCAGCCTCGGCTGCGCCAAAAACCTCATCGACGCCGAAATCATGCTTGGGGGCGTCCTCAAGCACGGCATGGAAATCACCAGCAACGCCGAGGAAGCCGACGTCCTGATCGTCAACACCTGCGCCTTCATCGACTCCGCCAAGGAAGAATCCATCGAAGCCATTTTCGAAGCGCACGAGGTCAAAGGCTTGAAGCGTAAAGCCGGCCAGAAACTCATCGTCAGCGGCTGCATGGCCCAGCGTTTTTCCAAGGAACTCGTCAGCGACATGCCCGAAGTCGATGCCTTCATCGGCCTCGACCAAGTCGCCGACGCAGGCTCCATCATCGAACAAGTCCTCGCCCGCTCCAGCGCCCCGCAGCCCGGCGATCCGCTCACCGATGAAAAATGGGAGCCCCTGAATCTCGTGACCCGGAAACCGGTTTACATCCCCGATTACGACACGCCGCGATTCCGGCTCACCCCGGCGCACACAGCGTTTACCAAGATTGCCGAAGGCTGCAACCATCCGTGCAGCTTCTGCGTGATCCCGCAGATGCGCGGAAAACACCGTTCCCGCACCATTGAGAGCGTTGTTACCGAAGTGCGAAACCTTGTCGCAGAGGGTGTTAAAGAAATCAACCTCATCAGCCAGGACACCACCTATTTCGGCATGGATCTTTGGGCCGAAAAAGCCGGCCCGCGCGCCCTGGTGGATTCCTCCAAGGGGCCCACGCTCTGCAAGCTGCTGCGCGAGCTCAACAAAATCGAAGGCGAATTCTGGATCCGCCTGCTTTACACGCATCCCGCGCATTGGAGCGACGAGCTGATCACCTGCATTGCCGAATGCGACAAGGTGGCGCGTTACATCGACATGCCGCTCCAGCACATTCACCCCAACATGCTCGAGCGCATGCGCCGCGAGACCAGCAGCGAACACATCGAAACGCTGATCACCCGAATCCGCGCCGGCATTCCCGGCATCGTCATTCGCACCACGTTCATCGTCGGGTTCCCGGGCGAGACGGACGAAGAATTCGAATACCTCCTGGCCTTCATCAAGCGCACGCGCTTTGAGCGGTTGGGCGTTTTCACCTACTCGCAGGAAGAAGGATCGCGCGCCGCGAAAATGGAAGGGCAACTGCCGGCCAAGGTCAAAACCGCGCGCTACAACAAAGCCATGAAGCTCCAAAAGCGCATCGCTGCGGAGATCTCGGCCTCGCAAGTGGGCAAGCGCCTGCGCGCCATTGTAGATCAGCCCCTCATTGCCCGGGCCACAGCCGACGCCCCCGACATCGACGGCCGCATCCTCCTCAGCAAACCCGCGCCTGTCGGCTCGTTTATCGACGTCGATATCACAGGCACCCAAGTTTACGACTTGCTCGGCGACCCCGTCCTGTAACGTGGCAGAGACCTCCCGTCGCTTCCCCCAAACACCACTTGCCTAGGCCGCCCCCCCCCGGATAAAACACAACCGTGCGCATTCGTCTAATTAAACCACTTCTTGCTGCTTGCGTGACCCTGATGAGTCAGGCACCCGCGCTCTTTGCCCTTACCCCAACCAACGCCCCGCGCGTCGGCAGCTACTCCGTTGTGCTCGGCTCCCAGAATCAATCGGATGCCGGAGTTGGCAAAATCATCTACACCGCGCGCGGCGCGGTCCGGCTGATCCTAACCCTCGCAGATGGCTCAGTTATCAGTGCCCAAGGAACCCTCGATAGCGCCGGAAAATGCACTCTTACCGGTAAAAATCCCCGCCACGCCCTCAGCGCCGAACTCGAATTCAGCGACACCGGCCTCTGCGCGGCAGACGTAGACCTCTCGATGCCACCACGCAGTGGACAAGCGGGATCCAGGGCGCGGCTTGTGTTAAGCGGTTGGTTTCACTCGACTGCCCGCATCGCTATTGGCACCCGTGCTGAGCTGACCCTGCAACTCCCGAGCGGAGACACGATAGCTCATGCCGCACGCCTCCGGAACGACAACGCACGCTACGATTTCGCCTGGCAGATTCTCGACCCCGCCGCTGACAAGCTCACCCTGCGCTATAATCCAAACACTGGCATGGTCTCAGGAAACGTGCGACTGCCCGGTCAAGGCATCAAAAAGCTACTCGGAACAGTCCTATGGGATGGCGGCTGTGCGCTTGGATTTATCGAGGATGGCGGCTCCTTTGAGCTCGATCCCGCGTATCCGCAGGGCGGCGGATATGCTTCCGGGGGGACTTTACAGCTTGGCACTCCCGGCGGGCTGACCAAGACAGGTTCCGGCACGCTGACGCTCTCTGGCTCAAATACCTATACAGGGCCAATTACAGTCTCCGGCTGCAGCCTCATCCTCTCGGGCGGCACGCTCACTCCGACCCCGTAAATAGAAGCAGAGCAGCTTCCTTCCACCAGGAAATTGGCCAAACTCTAAACGCCGGAAGCGTACCAAGATAATAGCCGGTGGTGGAGGCTTTGCGACCCCACCGGAAAGACCCCACAAAATTGCCCGTGCGCCCCGGCAGGGGCGCGGGAAAGCATGCACTATGAGGACCTCGATCCTGGACTGAATGCCGGCTTCCTGCACACCTCCGGCGTGCCACCCAGATTTTCGCGGCTGCTCCGGTGGG
>JAYTYG010000078.1:0-3847 GCA_043742585.1 Spartobacteria bacterium | reverse complement strand
CGCTTAGCGACCTTGAGTTTTGGTGGAGGTGTTAAACCCTCAAACGCCTCGCCAGCATTCCAATCGCCCACGCCATAGACGCGTTTCTCGGTCAATCCTTGGACCCCTTCGGACCAGGCGTTGAGCATCCGCTTCCCAAGATCAAAAAAATCAGGGTGTTCGTTCATCGCCTCCCTCACCGATGGAGCTATCTCGGACACGGCATCGCCAATTTTCTCTACGATCACCAACTGCTCGCGCCGTGGAATTCCAAACTGCTCGGCTATAAACCGCTCGATATTCTTTCCTGGCTGCCACGTCTTTTTTCCCATGAAGGAAATACCGGGCGGGCTATCTTGGTATCCAGCATAGACGCAAGTTGTCAGCATGTCATAAACCGGGGCGAGATGAACGTCTTCGCGAGATGAGTAAAGAAGGGCTACATTCTTCGAGTGGCAGTCCGCGTTGCGTAAAGCATAGGTCAACAGGAGCGTCGCCGATAATTGCTGGAACGCCGCCCTTTGTCTCGATCCCGACACATGGTTTCGAACGGCTTTTGCTATCCGCTCCCATGTCGTCTCATACTTCGCTGAAGGGCGCATCCCGAGAAGGGAACAAAAGTCCTCCAGCCCACAAGCTGGTTGACCATCCTCATCGACATCAAAGCGATGAACCAATAGAGCCTGCCCATCGGTCGATACATCAGTGCGCGCGGCGGGGCAAACCTTCGACGCCACTTTCATACAAAAAAACTCGTTGAGCGCCACAAATGGCAGGCTCTTCGATGAGCCTTTAACGATGTGACGACGCGTGAAAATTGTCGCCTTGTTGTATTGTGAAAACCGCGGACTCTCTTTTTGGGCATCTAGGAATTTCGGAACAACGCCAGAAACCCCGCTTGTTGCATACTTTTTAACCAAGGCGGAGAAAGCACCTTCTGAATTGTCTCCTTGTAGCAAATCGACCACATCCAGTGGAGAAACAGGCGCTTGTATATCCGCGTTAATCGGCGCGACTTGGATGCGGCCTACCATATTTCGCCCGACAATCGAAAGGAGCGTAATGGGACTAGCTCCAATATGTGGGCCAAACTGCTCTTCTAAAATGTGAAGCAGATATCCTTCCGGAAGATTCATTCTGAAAATGGGATGCAAAGAATCGTCCCAAATCCAAGACTCAGCCCTTACCGGCATCGTCAGGGAAACAAAATCTGCCGGCGCGACGCCAGGGTCATACGTTAGAACGCTTTTAAAGTCTCCAACAGCCTCAAGGGTCGCCACGCGCTTACCCAAAACGTAGACAGCAAGTTTCAAACGCTTCGCTCCTTCCTCAGTTCATCCAGCGAGCCTGCCATCCCTTTTTCCTCGAACCGGATTTCCAATCCCAGCACAGAAAGGACAGCCAACAGCTTTCGCGACCCGAATTCGGCAACGCGTCCTTGTTCGAATCGGGACAGCGTCTCTTGGGTTATTCCAGTTTGGGCCGCCACAGCCGACTGCCTGATCGCTAACGATTTCCTTCGCTCCGCCACCGCTTTGCCAAGCTCTTGAATGGTTTGCATTACTTGATATATAAATCAAAATGTGGCGTGAAATCCACATATTTTGATGTAAATATCAATTAATGGCCGCCATCAGCATCCTACCCGGACGGTGGTCCAAACAAAAATCTCGCGACAGAGGCGCTGGGCTTATCTCCTACAACGACGCGGCGATGGCGCGGTGTTCAAGCTGTTCCCTTGCTTCGCCCGGCTGAGATTATTCCGAAATGACCTTGGTCGGTGCAGGATCCGTCGCGGCATCGCCAATGATCACAGGGCCGCCTTGAGAGGCCGCGAGGAGGTCGGTGATCGAAGTAGGCGCCACTCCATTGACGCTGAGGTAATTGGAGAGCGCGGTGAACCGCTGGGCTTCGGTCATTGATGTCAACGCAACTCCGTTGTTGTCCAGGATGTAGCGCGTCTTCGCAATCGCGACCTTCTCAAGAGCGACGGAGGCTTTAGCCCGAGTTTCTCATTTTACGATTCTCCTCTGAATGCAGAACTACATTTCGCCCCAAAGGCACTACAAATCTCAAGATTTACTCAGAGAGGTAAGCCTCGATGAGAAACTCGGGATAAGAGCGGTCGGGTTGCTTTTGCATTAACCAAAGTCCCTGCCGGGCACCTGCGATGATTTCATTGGCAGCACCCCCAATCGAGCGGCCCGCTATTTCTTTAAGAAGACTTTTGAGCTCTTTTGCATGGCCCAGCCGTGCGTGCATATTAATCAGTTCAGCAATAGCGTGGTCGGCGACCGCTTTGGTCTCTATACCGGTTTCGGTGCGACTTAAGCTCCAGGCTTTTTCCCAGGCTGGGATGGTTTTAGAAAACCAACCCGTGCTAAAATATTGGAGTCCGAGGTTAGTGAGGACCGAGGCGCTCCACGGCGAGTTGGGATTGCTTTGAAGATATTTTTCAAGAGCCGAGAAATCATCCGCAGGCTCCCTGGTAACGTGAGCTTTCAAGGCTTTTGCCAAAGCGGCATTGTCCGCTAACTTCGGTGCCTGCCCCGTTGCGATCAGCGGCATCTCAAAGAGAACCAGGTTGCGCAACTCTTGCTGAGTGGGTGCGTCTGAAAGGATGAATTGCGGGGGCGGCGGCAAACTCTCGGCCACAGCAGGTAGCTCCAAATTTGGCTCAGTCACCGCGCTAGGCTCACCCGCTGGCTCCGGCTGTTGGGCGGCCATTTGGAGGGAAAGCCCGAGCAACCAGGCGGGAAGTAAAACCGCCGCTAACGGCCATCGAGAAAAGTGAATTTTTGAAAACATGAATTGTAAAGATTACGGGGTGGAATGGTGTGCCAACGATTCGCCTAGGGCAGTTTCGGCTCAAAAAGCTGGACGATGACAGGCAGTGACGCGTCAGTATTGACTGGGAGAAGGTGCCGGGTGGGATCCAGCGGAAACGCGTCGACGTTGTCGTCGTAACCGTCGTGATCGGTATCTCTGGCAAATGGCGAAGTGCCCAGCGCCTGCTCTTGGATGCCGCTAAGCTGATCGCCATCCCAATCTCCAGTGATTCCAAGCAAAGTGTCGGTGGCATCGGAAATGCCATTGAAGTTAGCATCCGTAAATGTGCCGCCGCTCACGACAATTCTGGCAGTGCCGCTTTTTCCAGTCGGTAAATAGACCGTGCGCAGATCGACCAAGCCCTGAGTTAATCCGGCAGTAAAGTTGCCACTGCTATCGACCGTGCCGCCACTGGAGGAAGTCCACTGAAGTTGATTGCTTGGCAACAGCATGTCAGAGCCAAATTGATTGACAGCACGGACCGAAAATTGAAGTTGCGCCCCGGGGGGGAGCGAAATAGAGCCCGGAGTCAGGAGCATACTCTGCGGGGAATCAATCACGTCCACAGTCAGCGTCGCTGTCGCTATGGCATAGTTTGGATCCTGGACTTTAAGCTGCAGAGTATAGGTTCCGGACTTGGTAAAAACGGCCGTCGCATCTTTGGCGGCATTGGTCCCATTAGGCACGGCATTAAAAGTGCCCAGCGCAGGCAACGTCGTTGCCGTCCACGTGTAAATTAATTCCAATTCGCTGCTCTCGAAATCAGCGCCAAGCGTGTGCAAACTTGTCGTCGTCTGAGTCACCGGACTCGGAGTGGCGCTGGGCGCCACCGAAATGGTTGGGGCATCGTTGATGATCGTCACGGTTCGGCTTGTCGAACTCATCGCATTCAAGTCATCGTAGGCCTTCGCTAGGAGCGTATAGGTTCCCGCCTTAGGATGGACTTACGTATGCGTATGAAACGCGACGCACCAGGATGCCCGCTATCGCGTTTTTATTGTGTTTTAGGGGCACTGCCATGCAGTAGTGATCGGCAGGG
>JAYTYG010000077.1:0-3114 GCA_043742585.1 Spartobacteria bacterium | reverse complement strand
ATGGGAGTGGCAATCTTTTAGAATATTTGCGCCGTCGATATCCCGGCCCACACAGCCAATGGCGCGGAGCGGAAACGGGGCGCCCAATCGACATAGATCTATGAGTAGATTGTAGGGCGCGCCGCCATTGCTAACAGTCTCTGCAAGGATGGCTGTGCAGGCGCCTTCGGAGGGGAATTGCGCGACGATTTTTGTGTAGTCGACGATCCAAGTGCCCGCCGCAGTGATTCCATGTTTTTTCATATAATATAGTTAGTCGCGCTTGGTCATCGCGCTGAGAAGCAGGACCCAAATCGTGATGGCTAGTCGGGAGATTACGAACTGGAGATCGAGCGGGAGGCTGTAAAGGATGGCAGTCGTGGGAATCCAGAAAGCCCAGTTAGTGATGAGAACAGCGAGGACCTCGCGGACATAAAACATCTTGAATGGCGAGAGGCGTTGCTTGAATGCCTGTGGCCGAAATCCACAGTCTTTGAACACATAGAGCAGAGTCTGATAGGGATTCGCAAACAGCACGGTGTAGATGAACTGATCGGTTAACACCTTGGCGACGATCTGAGTCGACGGCGACAGGCCGCCCCACATGACTTTCTGCAGGGAATAAAAGCAATCAGTCGTAATTCCCAGGAGCCCGAAGACGACAAAGCCGTAGCTGGCTGAGCCTGAAAAGCCGGTCCAGTCGCGGGTGCTAAGTCGGCGCAAAAATTCTGCAAAAACCGCGATGAACCCTAAACTTAGGAAAGAGAAAGAATCACCAACATGGTTTTTAAAATCCACGAAGTGTTGGAAAATAGACAGCGCCGGCGGGTAAGTGAAGTAACTGATCGCCATGGTTAGCATGACTAATTGGATCGCCGTGGCGGGGATTGCGATCTGTCTAACTGCGCGCCCGCCTTTGTTGAGGCTGGTGGCTATAAGATCGCGCAAAGCCTCAGCAGTGAATGCGATGCGGATCAGATAGCGATTGCGGGTAAGATGATTGCGCAGGCGCAGATGTCGGCGGTTGCGCACGCTCAAGCCGGTTTGTTCGCCGGTGAGTAAGTGGGTATATATATTCATAAAAAATGGGCTCGCGCAGGCGATGTCTGTGCGAGCGAAACGGCCCGTGAGCGGGTTCCGTGCCGCGTGTCTTTTGGAGCGGCGTTTGGAACGTCTTGGCGGGCGCTTTTGAGTGCAGGGATGACGCCCAAGTCTTGTCATCCTGGGGAGGGCGCCGCGCGCGCGCGGCCAGCAGGCGGGACTTGCGGTCGGCGCTCGATTCGCTAGGTTCCGCGATCCTAATGCCCAAGGTTTTTCTTAAGACGTATGGTTGTCAGATGAATGAGCGCGACTCCGAACAGGTGTCGCGGATGCTCATCGAGCGCGGATACGAGATGACCACGGATGAAAAGGCGGCCG
The DNA here is from genome assembly GCA_043742585.1 of Spartobacteria bacterium. Taxonomy (GTDB): domain Bacteria; phylum Verrucomicrobiota; class Verrucomicrobiia; order Chthoniobacterales; family Chthoniobacteraceae; genus CAIURC01. Next base: position 1,716 of record JAYTYG010000077.1, on the reverse strand, counting down.
ATGTGGTCCTTTTGAATACCTGTTCGGTGCGCGATATGGCGGAGCAGAAGGCGCTCGGGAAAATCGGGCTTTTAAAGCGGCTGCGGAATAATAAGCCGGAGATGGTGTTCGGGCTGTTGGGGTGCATGGCGCAGAGCCGCGGCGCGGAATTGGTGCGGGACATGGGGCACATCGATCTGGTGGTTGGGACGCAGAAATTTCATAAAGTGGCGGAGTACGTGGATGAACTGGTCCGGCGCAAGCAGGCCCTGCGCGAGCAGCTCATGGATGATGCGCGGTTTTCAATCGTGGACGTGGAGGAGGAGGAGGGTTCGCAGGAGACGATCCGCGAGCACGTGCTCAAGGATGGGCAGGCCACGGCGTTTGTCTCCATCATGCAGGGCTGCAACATGCACTGCACTTTTTGTATCGTGCCTGCCACGCGCGGGGCTGAGCGGTCCCGGAGCATCGAGGAGATTGTCAGCGAGGTGCGCGGTTTGGTGGCGCGGGGAGTGAGGGAGGTCACGCTTTTGGGCCAGATCGTGAATCTTTTTGGCCGTCACGAATTTGAAAAGCGCGAGGGGAAGAGCCCTTTTGTGCAGTTATTGGAAGCGGTGCATGCGGTGGATGGACTAGCGCGGTTGCGGTTTACGTCGCCGCATCCCATCGGGTTCCGGGAAGATCTGGTGGAGGCGTTTGGCCGGTTGCCGAAGCTGATGCCGCATGTGCATTTCCCGCTGCAGTCGGGCAGTAATCGCATTTTGAAGGCGATGCATCGCGCTTACACGGCGGAGAAGTATTACTCGCTGATTGAACAATTGCGGGGCGCCCGACCCGATATCGCGCTGACTACGGATGTTATCGTGGGGTTTCCGGGCGAGACCGACGCCGATTATGCGGCAACGCGGGCGTTATATGAGCGTATAGAGTTCGATAACGCTTTCATCTTTCGCTATTCCAAGCGCCGGGACACGCCCGCAGCGGAGTTGCCGGATCAGGTGGCCGAGGAGGTGAAGGAGCAGCGCAATCAAGATCTGCTCAGCGTGGTCGATGCGTTGGCCAAGAAGAAGGGCGAGGCGCTGGTCGGGCAGCGGGTGCAGATCCTTTGTGAGGGCCCAAGCAAGACGAATCCCTCTACGTTGATGGGGCGCTCGCCCGGGAATAAAATTGTGATTTTCGACGGGGCTTCGCGCCATGTGGGCCAGATTTTTGACGTGGCGGTGACGCGTTCGAGCGGGTTCAGTCTCTACGGGGATCCGGCGATCCTTTAACCCGGATGCAGAAGATTAAAACAGGAGGGCGCGGAGGGCGCGGAGGTAGCTGAGTGGGTTAGGGTAAAATGGCTTCGGATAAAAGGGTGCCTTGCAATCGCATCGTAACTTCCTGAAAGCTGGCCCCTCCTGGGCCTTAATGGATTAGAACTTCGGCGTTCGGGTTTGATCCAAACCCGGAAATGAAAACGGCAGAGAACACAGAGCGCGCAAAGGATCACTGGACTTCCAGTCTCGGCGAGCTTTGCGGATTTTGCGGGGAAATGAGCACTCCTGGAAGGCGAGCGGCTTCAGCGGGTGACTGCTGCTGAACGTTTTGCGTGGGAGTCCGGGGCGGGGGAATCCGGTTTTCGCTTGAGGGTCGGGGGGAATGCGCGTTGTCTTCCCGCTCTTTGCTCCCATGATTTATTCGCTCGATCTTTCCACCGCGCTCTTGCTGGCCGGTCTCTTTTTGCTCATCACACAC
>JAYTYG010000076.1:0-2562 GCA_043742585.1 Spartobacteria bacterium | reverse complement strand
TGGAAGACAAAAACACGTTTTTACTCAGGCGAGTAACGCCTGCAAAGTCCGCCCGAACGGCAAAGGGCGCTTAAGTTGACGCGTATGCCGCTGCGGGCCAACCCTGGGCTGGAGGACGTAATCCCGTTGGGATATATGAGACTCTGCTATTACAGAGAAATTTAGACGCGTAAACCCCGGGGTAACGGGGTGAACGTGCTAATATGGAGCTCGCGCTCTATTCACCTGCCACCTGTTTGGGTGCCACTCGAATGGAAACCGCTATATATCTAACACCTCGCGCAGGCCCTCAGAATCTAAGTTCATCTGCGAAAAACTGCGGATCACTTTTTGTGGGGACAGCCGGGCGATGGCGGACCGCGCGCCTTAAGGCTTCGCCACCGCCGGAGCCACAGCGGGCTTTGCGGGCGCTGTATCCGGCTTGTATTTAGTCACCAGCGCGCCCCCGGCGGCGGCCAGCACGATGCCCAGCCAGAAAGGCCATTTCACCGTTCCCAGGCCCCCGGCGGGCGGATGAATCGCCATCGCCACAAAGGCATTCACCGCAGGCGCACCGGCAAAAATAATACTCATGATCACCGGGACATATGCAGTGACCGGCTTGGGCGCGGCCCCGAAAGCGAGTAACACTCCGAAGGCGCCCACTGCGCCGACAATCCCCGCGATCAACGACCACCAAACCCCAGTCGCTGGGAAACTCCAAGAAGCCCCGTTCATCTTCAACACAGCCAGCGGCCCCAGAATCGCCACCAGAAAATAAGCCACGCCCACTAACAGGAACGCCTTGTAGCGACCATTGACTGGATCGCCCATGTTAGTCTGCCCGTTATGCAGAAATATTCCGTAGACGCCCCAGCTCACGGCGGTGAGCAGTGCGAAAGCGAGCCAGGTCATGGATGTCTGTGGAGATGTGTCAGATGGCATAGAATAATGTGTTAGATAGATAAGTGCGCGAAGTCAGTCGACGAAGTCATCCCAAGATATATTGCGGTCACGACGCGGACGCCCCAGGCACGTTGCGCATGTCTAATAAGTCGCTCGGCGCTGCGGAAATCAATGCGCTCACTTTCTCCGATATCGGCACCGACGCCAACTTGCCGGTCACCCTGTCTACACACGCACAGACCGTCGCAATCGTTCCTCGCGCCACCTCCACACCGTCGGAAATTTTCCGAAACGTGAATTGATAGCGAATCGACCGGCTCCGAACAGCGGCCACCAGCAGATGAATCTCCACTTCATCTTCAAACCGCAAAGGCCGCATATAATCGCAAGTGGCAGACACGCGCGGCCAGCCAGTAGTAGGCCCGGCGTCCTGGCTGTGAATCGACAGACCAAGCGATCGGAAGAAAGCGTGTTCAGTCGCTTCCATCATCCGGAAGAAATTCGAGAAATGCACAATGCCAGCCATGTCGGTTTCCGCGAACTCGACGCGGCGTATCATCTTAAATTCGTAAGGCATTGGCAAAGAGCTTAGGGCGCGGGATTTTCCGCGTCGATGATTTCGCGTGTCTCGGCGAGAAACTGCCGGGCCATGGCAGTCACCGAAAAGTCCTGCTCCACCACAGCCCTGCCGCGACGCCCCAGATCCCTTGCCAGCGCAGTGTCGCCCAGCAGCAGCTCCCACGTTTTCACCAGCCCCGCCGCGTCGTCTGCGTCATAAAGCAATCCGCCCCCCGTGGCCTCCACAATCTCCGGGAACGCCGCGCACCGCGGCTGCACGACTGGCACCCCGGCCGCAAGCGCCTCGATCAAATATAATCCGAACGCCTCGCCGTAAGTGGCCGGCACCGACAGAAGACTGAGCGAGCGCAGGAACTTCACCTTACCGTCCCTGCTGACGTTGGGGAGAAACTCGACGTCGCCAGTCAAACCCGCGTCACTTAACTTAAGCTGGAGCCGACGCACATAGGGCTCATCCGCTGAGGTCATCGCGCCGGCGCAACGCAAGACAGCCATTGGGAACCGGCCCCGTTGCTTGAGCAAAATAAAAGCGTCAATCACCAGGCCCAAACCCTTGCCCTCAATCATCCTGGACAGGAACCCAATCACCGCGCCCTCAGCCATCAGCGCACATAGCGGCTCAGCCACCGACGCCATCGGCGACAACCCGTCCAAGCTGATCCCGTTATAGATTACACCCCACTGCACGGGATCGAGCCCCAGCCGCGCGCTCATCAAATCGCCGTAATACCGACTCGGCGCAATAAACCGCTGCACATCCCCGGCACGCGCCCGGAGCACCTCCCAACACCGTGTGCGCCAGGGTTCAGAGAGCCCGTCTAAAAACGAATCTTCACCCTGCAACGAACAAATGACAGGCACCCGCAGCGTCGCCCGCAGTCGGTGCGCCAATCCCACCAACAGCCCCGTCGACAGCCAGATCGCATCCGGACGCCCCTGCGCCACCAGCCAATCCACCAAATATTCCAACTCACGATTTTGGCGGCCGTCCTCGCCGAGTAACATGGAATGCGTGAGTGCGCCCAAGTCCGCGCTGCTGGTCATGCCGCTATATCTTCCCACCCACCGCAACAAAGCTGGGTGATTTAGGAAAGCATC
>JAYTYG010000075.1:0-6416 GCA_043742585.1 Spartobacteria bacterium | reverse complement strand
GGTCGTGCGTTGATAACGCCGGTAAGCGTCGCCCTTGCTTTTGAGCGCATATTCTTCGGTCAACGGAATCCCGGTGACCTGAAAAAGAAAATACAACATCAGCACCGGACAAATCAAAGTGATCCAGCCAAAGGGCGAGCCGAGCGCCGCGAGAAAAAGCCCCCACCAAATCAGCGACTCGAAAAAGTAATTTGGATGCCGCGAATACCGCCACAAACCCGACTCACAAACCGTCCCGCGATTAGCGGGGTCAGCCTTAAACTGTTTCATCTGCCGATCCGCCAGCGCTTCGCCGCCCAGAGCGCAAAGGGCTATGAGCAGCCCACAAACTTCCACCAGCTGCAAAGTCGGTTGCGGATTATAAGCAGCCAGGAGAAAAGGCAGTGAAAAGATGACAACCAACACCGCCTGCATTTCGAAGAAAAGCAGGAACATCGACGGCCCATTCCAACGTTCGCGGAGCTTTTCATAGCGCACATCTTCCTTGGGATGATGACTCAGCACGCGTCGTAAAATATAGGTCCCCAGCCGCAGACTCCAGGCCACGCCCATCGCTGTAAACAGCCCTTTGCGCAAACCGAGCCCAGGCCCAAACCATGCATACAGCGGGGCCAGCACAGCTACGCCATAGGAAAACGCGACATCCAGGAAGCCGTAGTTTTTAATCCGCACGCACATGACCCAGACAAGGGCGAACCCCACCACCGAAATCAACGATCCGAGACCTAGAATGCTTAGCATAAAAAGAAGAAATCTAGCGATTCAACACACGCTTGGACATGGCGCGCAGCGGCAGCAGTAGAAGCCCATAAATTGCCGCCACAACCAACGGCGCTAACAGGACCCAGACCACAACGCCCTGCACTCCAATCATACCGAAGTCTTTTAGAAATTGCATCGGACTGATCCGGAACCGCCCCATTAGCAATGAAATCGACAACTCCATGTGCGGCCGGCCAAACAGGGTTTCACCGGCCCGATAGAAAACCAAGAGCAACGCGAGCTGGAGCGGATAGGCGAAATAATTGACCAACTGAATAATCGGCTGATTGAGTCGGAACAGATAGGCCGCCAGAGCGCATAGAAGCGTCGTGGTGCCCAGCAGCGGGAAGATCCCCACGGCAAAGCCCAGGGCAACAGTCAGCGCCACTTTTTCAGGAGTAATCCCGCATCGAAGCTGAGCCAAAATCGGTGTCAGCACCCGGCGCCGCCAGAAAGATTCACGGACTACTGCGGTCGCCTCAGGCGCAAGATCCCCGTTCATTTTTTGCGCAACAAAAGGGCCTCAATACTGGCATCACTGGGCAACTGGAACAGTTTCCACAACATATAACCCGCCATGGCTATATTCCCGAGGAGCAGGATAGCTAACAGCCAAAGCACGCGCGCAAGAACGGACGTTTCCTTGTAAGCGACCCAGCAATAGAAGGTCAAAAACGCAAAGTAAGTATCGAACAGCGTCGCTATAAACCACGGATGCGTCCACACTTCATGAGGGATACTCCAGACAGCAACGAAGTTACTGGCCCAGCTTGTCACCACCAACATTGCCAGCACGACGACGCTGAACGCTATACGCAGAGCCCAGATCATGGCTTGGATTTCAGCGGGCAAGTGCTCACGCCCAGGGCTTCATAGCCTTTGCAGTTCCCCGTAAATGCACGGTAAAACAATCCCGCCACAGCTAATACCCGCAACGGTCCGGCCCGGCGCACGGCGGTGGCCAGCAGAGCCACGCCAATCACGCCGGCGACAATGCGCTCGGCGTCGCTCACATTAACAACCAGTTTATTTTTCATAGATAGATTCCGTTAATACTCCACGTGCAATTTGCCATTGTTCGGCCGGGTATAAATCGCCTGCACCACGCTGATGTTGCGGCTCGCAAATGCCGCCTCGCAATACTGGAGGTAATAATTCCATTTACGGATAAAGCGCTCGTCAAATCCCAGCGCTGTCACCGACTCGTGCTGCCCGTTAAATGTCTCCCACCACAGATGCAGCGTCTTGGCATAGGATGCCCCAAGGTCTTCAAAATGATGCAGGTAAAGGTCCCCGGTCCGATTCAGCGCTTGGTTGACCCGGCCCACGCTCAATAACAACGACCCCGGAAAGATATGCTTTTGAATCCAGTCCACGCCTTTGCGCAGCTCGGCATGACGCGAGTCAGGCACGGTAATATATTGTAGTCCCACGAGCCCGTCCGGTTTGAGCACTTCATGAATCTTTGCAAAATAGGTTTCCAAATAGCGGTCCCCCAAAGCCTCCATCATTTCGATAGATGCCACTTTATCATAGCGCCCGGTCAAATGCCGATAGTCCATGAGTTCAATGGTGATGCGCTCCGACAACCCCTCGGATTGAAACCGGGCCTTGGCGTATTTGAACTGTTCTTCGGAGATCGTCACCGTCGTGATCCGGCACCCGTAATTGCGGGCCGCGTGGACGCTGAACCCGCCCCAACCACTGCCAATCTCCAAAAGATGGTCACTGGGTTTCAATTGCAACTGCTGGCATAGCGCGTCGTATTTCGCCACCTGCGCGGCTTCGAGGGACTGGCCAGGCACCGTGAAATAGGCGCTGGAGTATGTCATCGTCGGATCCAACCAAAGCCGGTAGAAATCATTCCCCAAATCGTAATGCTCGGAAATGTTGCGTCGACTTGTGGTCACACTATTTGGCCGCAACCAATGCTGTACTCGGTTAGCTATCTTTAGCACGTTAAAGAGGGCTGAACGCACCTTGGACCCGGACATCGCCGGGGAATGGTCCACGTTAAGAATCGCCCACGCGATGACACGCTCGATGCTGGGCGTTTCCCAATCTCCATCCACATAGGCTTCGCCAAAACCCACGTCGCCATAGAGCAGACATTTCTGGAAGAAAATCGGATCCCGCACCCGCATCTCGGCACTTACGGCCGCGCCTGGCTTACCGAAATCGCACGCACTGCCATCTGGCAGCACCAGCCGGAGATGCCCCAGCTGCATGCGTTCCAGGGCACGGAGCACCAACCCTTGATGGAAACTATATTGTCCGTCTATGGAGACAGGTACAGACGGCTCGACTGAAACAGGTTGGCTCATGGTTTTTTTCCGGCGATGGAATTATGTGGTTTTAAAACGTCACACTGGAGATGGGCGTTGGCCGCTTTAGCGTGAAAAGGCAGGCGCTTGAGCCAAAGCAGTAGTGCATGCCAATGGATGAGGAAAATCACCCGCAATGTGATCAGTGGATATTTAAGTGTCAGCCACAGGAGCCGGCCGCTGGTGAGCGCCACACGCGGCCCTCCCAATGCACTGAGCAGGACGTGCTTATCCCCCTGCTTGTCGTCGATGTGTATATCCAGATTCTCTCCGGGCACCCGCAGCTTGAAATCAAAGTCCAAGTCCAAATCTGAAAATGGCGAGACGTAGAATAGTTTCGGCGTAATGAGCCGGAAATAATTCTCCGAAATCGGTTCCCTCAATAGATAGGGTTTCATTTCGCCATAGGTGTTGCCCACCTGGGCCACCGCACATACTGGCGCCCCTGCTGCGTCAAAGCAGAAATAGAAGGAGACAGGATTGAATATATATCCGAGAACCCTCGGTAAGGTGACTAGAATCGCCCGGCCGCCCACGGGAAACAGCACGTCATTTTGACGCAGATATTCGATGAGGTTTTCCTTCACTGTCCCCGGACACAGCGTCAGATGATCCCGATCCAGGAAACTATATAGGTTCCAGCGGTTCCGGCTAAATCCCACGGTCCGCCGAGCTACTTCGTCGATTTCGTCGAGATCTAGGCAAAAGAAAAAAAGCCGGTAATCGAACCTGCTTTCTTTCGGCAGCAGCCGATGATGCATGACTTTGCATTCATACAGGCATGAGCGCAGGGGGGAACTCTGGGGGGCGCTCCGGGACGCATCAGCGGCGGTGTCCGGGGTTGCGTTCACTCCCATATAGGCTCTCCTGCCACGGCTCTTGCACAGGCCAGCGCGCTGCTGAAGCCGTCTTCATGAAAGCCATACTTAAACCACGCCCCGCAATAATAGGTGCTTTGTTCCCGACTCAGTGCATTGAGCTCAGGCAACTCTTTTTGCGCAGCGATGGCGTCCGAATTAAAGAGCGGATGCTCATACTCGATCCGGCGCAGGACCTTGTCCGGGGCCACACGATCATGGCAATTGAGCGAGACGAAATAGTTCTCATTTTCTGAGACGCCTTGGAGCGAATTCATCCAGTAATGCGTGGTGGCTTCCACCGCGCCATCGGCAGCCGGTGCCAGGCGATAATTCCACGATGCCCAGCAGCGCTTGGTGCGCGGCATAACCGACGCGTCGGTATGCACCGTGGCGGTGTTGGGTTGGTATTTGAACGGCGCCAACAGGCGACTCTCCATCGCGCTCGGATCGGCCAGCAACGCCAGGGCTTGATCGGCGTGACAAGCCAATATGACTTTATCAAATTCCGCCGTCGATCCGTCTGCGCAATCCACCCGCACCCGCGCGCCCGCAGCGCCGGCCGCGCCCGCTGCCACGTCCTTAACCAGCCCACGGGTCACCCGCACGGCCTTGCGCCCCAACTGCACCCTGTCCCTAAACGGCTCCGTGATCTTGCTCACATACGACTTCGCTCCACCGTCCACCGTCCGCCACGGATGCTGCGTGTGCAGGCCTAGGAACCCGTGATTGTGCCAAAAGCGGATCAGCGTGGCTGCGGGAAACTCCAGCATCCGATCCGGAGGCGTGGACCACACGGCGCTGCTCATGGGGACCAGATAGAGATTTAGAAAATCTTCGCCATAGCCCCGCGCAGTGACGTATTCGCGCAATGTTAAGCTGGCAAAACGCGGTTCTTCCAACGCAGCGACCGCTTCCTCGTTGAATTGATTGATCTTCATCAACATCCGCCAAAACCGCGGCTTGAGCAGGTTCCGGCGTTGGCCAAAGAGCAGGTTCAAGCTGGTGCCATTGTATTCGATGGCAGACTGCAAATGCTGGACGCTAAAGGACATGCTCGTGGGCTTGGTCGCCACGTCGAGCTCACGGAAAAGCCGGGTCAGATTCGGATAAGTGACCTCGTTATAGACCATGAATCCCGTATCGATGGGCAATAAGCGACTGCCCTCCGCCACGGTCACAGTATTGGTATGCCCGCCGGCATAATCATTTTGCTCAAAGAGCGTGAGCTCAAATCGGTTGCGCAAAAAATGCGCGCAGCCCAATCCGGCGATGCCTGTCCCGATGATGGCCAGTTTTTGCACTTGAAAGAAAAAAGCCTAGGCCACCTTGCGCGCGCTGACATCGGCCTCTGCATACACGCTGGGCGGGACCACGCGCAGATCCCAAATGACGCCCATCCAGGAAAGCACCTTGAGGAGATAGAAAGTGACGTCGATCTCCCACCAATAAAACCGTTGGCGCGCCGCACTCATGAAACGGTGATGATTGTTATGCCAGCCTTCCCCGAGGGTAATCAGCGCGAGCGCGAAATTATTGCGGCTATCGTCGTCGGTTTCAAAGCGGCGATTGCCGAAAACATGGGCCAGCGAATTGATGAGCAAAGTGCCGTGCAACAGCACCACGGTGCTAATGAAAAAGCCCCAAACAAACAACTGCCCGCCTGAGACTCCCAGAGTCGGCGCAAAATAACTCAACGCCGCCCCCGCCCCATACAGGCTCGCTCCAAAAAGCGCCGGCACCACGAGATCAAACCGATTGAGAAAAACCAATTCCGGATACTTCGCCAAATCCCGGATGACATCGTAGTTGGTGGGGAAATTTTTACTGCTCGTCATCCAGCCGATGTGGGACCACCAAAAACCGCTGAGTCCCGGGGAATGCACGTCCTCCTCATGATCGGCATGTTTATGATGATGCCGATGCACAGCGGCCCACCAAAGCGCGCCACGCTGCACGGCGGTATTGCCGAGAGCAGCGAAGAAAAACTGAACGGCGCGGGAAGTGTGAAAAGTGCGATGCGAGAAATAACGGTGATAAAAACCCGTAATCGCAAACATTCGCACAAAGTAAAGGAGCGCAGCGACCCCGACCGCCGTCCAGCTCCAGCCGGTCCAAATCACAGCCAGACAACCCCCATGAAGAAAGACAAAAGGCAGACAGCGCCTGAACTCAAAACGGTCTTCGCGCTGGCGCACGGCGGCGGCGCCTTCGGGGAAATAATCGGAATCAAACCACTGCCGAACCGTAACCAGTCCGCGTTGAATGACCCCTTGGGTGTGTGAAGTAGAATCGTTCTGCATCTGTAGCTTATCCGGGCAATACCGCAGCGCGGATGCAGCGAAAAGAGGATTTATCCGTCAGGCGCTCCCAATTAGAGAATTTTACCTATTATTAACGGTTTCGAGCGGTTCCCGAAAAATATCGGCGCCCGGGCCGAGACTTTCGAGGAGTGAGCCGGAGCGCCCAGGCC